>CALWTV010000221.1 GCA_944384555.1 uncultured Clostridia bacterium
AAAATGAAGTTTTTTTATTTTTTTCGTTCAGAGTGTTAGTTTCAAATGTAAGTATATTATAAAAAAAGTCAAAAACAAGCCATATCTAAAATATTATTATAATATTCCTATTCAATGTTAATTATTAATGTTGTTTGTATATATAACAATTATAATATTTTAAGTAAAATATTGAAATTGAAATTTTGATATGATATAATTAAATATCATCAAGATTTAGAGTGTGGTATTGTGTATAATAACTATAATTTTATAATGCGATTCTTCATTTTAAGATGATATAACAAATTTATATATGGAGAGCGAAGCATGAGCAGAACTAAATTTCTTACACTGGTGAGCTTTGGCGGATTGGTTTTGATTATCGGTATATTGTTTGTGATAAAATTTATGAGTTTTCCAAATCCTATATCCTACCCACAGAGAGATATGTCGGACGATACACGCGAAGCAGATATGGAAATTAAAGAAGGGTTTCTTTATACAGAGGACGCTGATTTTTTCAAAGGCGTACAGTTTGAGCAGCCTCATGATATTTTACTAACTTCATATAATACAATATTAGTTGCCGACGCAATGGCAAACTGTATCTATGAATTTGATTCAGACGGTAATTTCATGCAAAAAATCGGCAGTACGGGAAATGGGATGTTAGAGTTCAATTTTCCCACGGCGATGTGTGAACATGACGGAAATATCTATATTATTGATAACTATAATAACAGAATACAGGTTCTCTCATGTGAGACATACAAATATATTACTGAAATCCCTCTTGATACAAAATTTTTATCTGACGCAGAATACTATACAAGCATTGTTTCTGATGGAGATTCGGCAGTTTACATTTCAGGAAACTTCATGTATACGGGAGATGCGTATGCTACAAAGATTATCGTAGATTCACATGACCACAGATATCAACAACTTCAAACAATAGAGCCGCTATGCGGTACGCTTTGTTATGATATTATGAATGATGTTTTGTATATGGCTCAGACATATGAGTTAAAATCATCTCAGGGAAGCTATAAGCGGACGATGGGTACTCACGCTTTGCTTATGTATGACCCGAAGTATGGAGATACAGAGGAACTGTTTGTTTTTCCGGTCAAATATATGCCGTCAAAAGTCTTTGTAGTAGGAGATGAATATTACGCTGTAAGTCTTGTTCGTGAAACTATCGACAGATTTGATTCAGACGGGAATTACCTTGACACAGTTTTTACATCAGACGAATATAAAGGATTTCATTATGCGGCAATGGACAGTGACGGAACGATTTTTTTATCATGCGCTTCACACAATGATGTAATACGGCTTGTTAAAAATGAAAGCTGAATTAGGAGCGGAATTATGAAATTTATTTTCAAACAGGCAGTGAGGTCACTTGTCAGCACACCTTTTACTACTTTCTTTTTGATTATGACATTTACAGGAGGATTTTTCTGTATTTATATAGCGACTGGCTTAATTGATGCATTTTTAGCGGATACATATTCATACATGTATGGAGAACGCGGAGATTATTATGCATGGGTCAATACGGCCTCGACGTTTAATGCGGAGTCAGAACCGGAGGGGGTAACAATCGCAAGCGGCTATCTTTACACTGGGGCAGGATTTGAAAACAGCCGTTACATACACGGTGTACCTTATGGATTTGAGAGTGATTTCCATGCACGGCTTACTGACGGGAGATTTTTTGAAAAAAATGATTTTGACGAAAAACGCAATGTATGCATAATTGAACAGGAGCTTGCACGTAAATTCAAAATGAGTACGGGAGACATCTATAAAGTTATGGAAACGGATTTTGAAGTCGTGGGAATTGTAAAGATGAACACGTGGTCAGACAGTGTAATTGTGCCGGACTGTATTTTGCCCGATATCCCATATTCAGAAACGTATTTGCAGAATTATGAAATTATAGTCAAGACCCCGGCAAAAGATTTTTCGATTGACGATTTGCTTGAAACGCTGACTGACGAGCGTTACCGTATCTCGTTACAAGGTTTATCAGAGCAGATTTATCGGCAGTCAATGATAGAAGCGCTTGGAAATATCACGCTTGTAACCGCTGCCTCAATATTTATTTTTATGTATGCTTTTCTTAATTTGATAAGTATAGCTGAGTTCAGGCGCAGCACAAAAATAAAGGATTTCGGGATAAGGCTTGCGCTTGGAGCAAGTGAAAGGCAGCTTTATTTTGAATCTATGATTGAATATTTGATAATAATGCTTGTTTCTGTAGTTATTCTTTTTTTGATGACGCCGGTTGTGTCATCTGTAACTGAAGATTTGATTTCATGGCGTCTTGGAGCTGTAAGTTTAGCAGGTATGCCGGTTATTGCGGTGTTGTTTTCAGCAGTGACTGCCGGAATGATGCTTGCACCTATGAAAAAAGCGGCTGAAGAGTCAATTATTAATCTGCTTGCGGAAAGGCGGAGGGTAAGCTGAAATGTATTCAATAAAAATTATACTGCATTATCTGAAACTGTATAAAAAACAATATTTTCTGCTAGGCATACAAATGACGGTTGCTTTTGCACTGATTTTTATTATACGGTCATCTGAAATTTCACTGGAATTGCGACAGGCTGATGCTGAGAGTGAAAGCAAAGTGAGCTTTCTTGTTGAAGCAGGAGCTGATACTGATACCAAAATGTTGTCAGAGCTGATTAACAGATTTATTGAGGAAAATGCGGAATTTGGCTTACAGTGCATAGTAAACGGAAATTTATATATAGTCAGTTCAGACTCGGATATCAGCAGTTTATTTGGGCCGTTTCGTCTGGCACTTCAGCCATGCGGAGAACAGATTACCATCACTTATTATGATTCAATGGAAATGATGAAATCAATGGGAAACGGAATAGCTTATTTTACAAATATACTGAAAATCATTATGGTAATTGTAACTTTGGTGGCGGCTGTGGGCTTTACAGGATATGTAATGTTGACACTGCTTCAGCGTGAGCACGATATTCTTGCGGCATATCTTTGCGGAGCAAGTTTGAAAAAACTATTGTTCATAACAGGAACCGAACTTATAGCAGTCGGAACTTTTTCGCTGGCATTAGGTTGTGGGCTTGGATATATTCTTACTCCGACAATGAGCAGTTTTGGAGCATCTGGAATAGGATTGTATAGAATTACCCCTCAGCCTGAGGCATTTCTTTATGCTTTTGCTCTATTGATTGTGATTTATGCAATTCCGATTTTGGCTTATGGGGTAAGAATGCGTTTATATGACCCTTTGGTTCAGATTCGGAAGGAGGAAAACTAATGCTTGAGTTAAAAAATATAAATAAAAGTTATCATGACGGCAGTACAGACATACATGTTCTTAAGGATTTGTCACTTAAAGCGGAAAAGGGTACTGTTCTGTCGATTATGGGACGCAGTGGATGTGGAAAATCCACTCTGCTTCATATTCTCGGAGGAATTGAACGAATTGACAGCGGCAGCTATGAATTAGACGGTGTCCGTATAGATAAATGTACGCCTGCGGAACTGACGAAAATCCGCTCGCAGAAGCTCGGATTTGTGTTTCAGTCATATTACCTTATTAAGTCATTGAATTGTGTTGACAACGTAGAAGTTCCGCTCGGATATGCGGGAATAAAATCAAAAGAGCGCAGAGAACGCGCAATGGCAGCGCTTGAATATGTCGGAATGGGAGATTATGCCGAACGCAGTATCACGAAACTTTCCGGCGGACAGCAGCAGAGAATAGCAATTGCCCGCGCTATTGCCGCATCACCATCACTGATTCTTGCTGATGAGCCAACCGGAAATCTTGATAGCGAAACGGCAGAAACAATAATACACCTGCTGGTAAAATTAGCAGAGCAAAATGGCATTACACTTATTATTGTCACACATGATGATAAAGTTGCGTCAACAGCACATGAACAGTATATTCTCCGTGACGGCATGTGTGTACATGCATAAATCAAATAATTTTATATAAATAAAAATTCCTTTCCGCAGCGTTTAAGCCGTAGAAAGGAATTTTAATCTGACAAAGATAAAATTTATACCAATCTGAGTTAACTTATTTATATCAATTTAATTTAGCCGAAATTATTTATTTTTGTGGTGCAGATGAATGTGAGAGAGACGTTCGTACTCATCAAAGTCAACATCACGGAGAATATTTTCAAGTTCATTGTCACCCATAACGGTATTGCGTCCCTCAGCATATTCTTTATCGACAATTTCCTTCATTTTTGCGACTACAGGGCTGCGTTTTTTAACAACTTCATCTTTTTCAAGACGGAAGGTGCTGTTTATCCAGTGAGCGATTCCGGCAAGTCCGCTGTGAGAATCAACCGCAACAGTAGCCGGTCTGCCGAGCAATTTTGAGGTATTAAGAATATTGTATATTTCCTTGTCGACGTATGAATGGCATATTTATTTTTCCCAATATTATTCAACAATAAAACTTATTTAAATTTTTGAATGGTAAATTTTATTTATGTATATACATTCTAGTCATGGTAGTTTCATTACTTTCTTGAACCATACATAAAAACTCCCATCCATATTTTTCATAAAATCCTATATGGTCTGTTACTAAATATACAGGAGAAATTCCTTTTGCTCTACAATCTTCTACCGCATAATTAAGCAATTTTCCTGCTATACCATTGTTGCGGTACTCTTTTTCTGTATATACTGCGCAAATATTTGGTTTTAAATTTTTTTCATTATGGAAATCATTTTCGATAACACCAAGTCCGGCAATAATTTTTCCATCATTAATACATAAATACCAGCCGTATTCTGTTTCTTTATTTAAATAAGCTTCCATACACTCAAGATATGCTTTTTTTGGTATTTTCCATATATTACAAAACCATTCGGCGGCTGACTGCTTTAATTCCGGCTTTTCCCTTAATGTAATTATAGAATATTCTTTAATTGGAATTTTATGTTGCATTTGCTTTATTTTATCGTTAACCATATTTTTTCTAAATAATCATAGACATTGTAATTGATATTAATTTCATATATAAAGATAAAATAATATTATGATTTTCAAACATTAACCTAAATACGAATAAAAATATATGCCGATTCTTTAATTTTTATTTTTTGCGGTTATATTTATCACACTATTTTAACTTGTCAAATATTAAACTCAATTTAATTTAGTCGAAATTATTTATTTTTGTGGTGCAGATGAATGTGGGAGAGACGTTCATATTCATCAAAATCAACATCACGGAGAATATTTTCAAGTTCATTGTCACCCATAACAGTATTGCGTCCTTCAGCATATTCTTTATCGACAATTTCCTTCATTTTTGCGACTACGGGGCTGCGCTTGTCAACAACTTCATCTTTTTCAAGACGGAAGGTGCTGTTTATCCAGTGAGCGATTCCGGCAAGTCCGCTGTGAGAGTCAACCGCAACAGTAGCCGGTCTGCCGAGCAATTTTGAGGTGTTGAAAATATTGTATATTTCTTCGTCTTTGAGCAGTCCGTCAGCGTGTATTCCCGCGCGTGTTACATTAAAGTTACGTCCTACAAACGGGGTGCGTGGCGGTATTTCATATCCGATATTTTCTTCAAAATATCTTGCGATTTCAGTAATAACAGGCAGATTCATTCCGTCTGTGGTTCCGCGGAGTGACGCATATTCAACAACCATCGCCTCAAGCGGGCAGTTTCCGGTGCGTTCACCTATTCCGAGAAGTGAGCAGTTTACGCCGCTGCATCCATAAAGCCAAGCGGTGGAAGCGTTTGTAACTACTTTGTAAAAATCGTTGTGACCGTGCCATTCAAGCATGGAGCTGTCTATTCCCGCATAATGCATAAGTCCGTATATAATTCCGGGAACGCTTCTGGGCAGAGCCGCTCCGGGATAAGTAACGCCATATCCCATTGTATCGCAGGCACGGATTTTAACAGGTATTCCGTATTCATCGCCGAGTCTTGCGAGAGCTTCCGCAAACGGAACTACAAATCCATAGAAATCAGCGCGTGTGATATCCTCAAAATGACAGCGCGGACGAATACCCATATCAAGAATTTTTTTGATTACACCGATATACTTGTCAACGGCTTTTTTGCGGGTAAGTCCCATTTTATTATAAATATGATAGTCAGAGCAAGAAACAAGCACACCGGTTTCCTTTAATCCGAGTGATTTTACTAATTCAAAATCGCCTTCATTAGCGCGAATCCAGCTGGTCACTTCCGGAAACTTAAGTCCAAGAGAAAGGCATTCTTCAACTGCACGACGGTCTTTTTCGGTGTAGACAAAAAACTCACTTTGACGGATTATACCTTTTTCTCCGCCGAGCTTTGACAATAGCTTGTATAAGTCCACGATTTGTTCTACTGTAAAAGGAGAAGTGGACTGCTGACCGTCACGGAAAGTGGTGTCGGTAATCCATATTTCGTCAGGCATATTTATAGGAACGAAACGATGATTGAATGAAACTTTCGGAATAGAGTCGTAATCATATAAATGACGGTAAAGATTGGGTGTATCTCTGTCCTGAAGAGAGTAATGGTAGGCAGATTGTTCAATTAAGTTAGTAGCTTTGGAAAATTCGGTTTTTATCTCTCCGTCTTTTATTTTTTCAATCGCGCCCTTTTCTGTATAAAAATTATTGTCTTGCATAATGAAAAGATCCTTCTTTCAAAAACGATGATAAATTTTAATGTTTGCCTTATTATATCTCTTTTTATGAAATTATGCAATAGGTTTCTTGCATAATTTATAAATAATTATCTTAAATTTTTTATACAGCGGTATCAAAAAAGCGGGATTTTCAGAAAAAGCGGGATATAATTTTAATGTTGAGGAAAAGATTTAAAAAATATGATTTACTTTATGCAGATTTTATGGTATAATTTTAAAATAATCATAATTTTTTCGAAATAAATCAGCATTAAGCGAATTAATATCTGTGTTTAAAAGGATTTTCAACATAAAATTCTCTTAAAATCATAAAATACGCCTGATTTTTAATAGTTTAAGACTTATATAGTGAGAGGTTGCAAAAATATAGATTATGAAATGTCCCTTATGCGGTTATCCAGAAAGCAAAGTTGTAGATTCTCGCCCCGCTACCGATAATTCGAGTATCAGGCGGCGCAGAGAATGTCTGTCATGCGGAAAAAGATTCACTACATATGAAGTTGTAGAAACAGTGGTTCCTCTTGTAATCAAAAAAAACGGTACAAAGGAATGTTTTGACCGAAACAAGCTGCTTGTCGGCATATTAAAGGCATGTCAAAAGCGTCCCGTTGACGCACAGGCGATAGTTACCGAGATAGAAGCTGAAATATACAACTCCTTAAGGCAGGAAATTACCTCAAAGGAGCTGGGGGAAATGGTTATGGAAAAACTGCGTAATGTAGATGATGTGGCATATGTGAGATTTGCGTCAGTTCATCGGGAATTCAAAGACGTTGAATCTTTCATGCATGAACTTGAAGATTTGAAAAAAAATAAAAATAATATTTGACGGAGGCTTTTAATCTTAGTATGGAAAATAAAATACAGGAGCTTTTTGGAAGTATGGTTTTCGGCGATTCAGTTATGCGTCAAAAACTGCCTAAGGATATATATAAAAGCTTGAAAAAAACAATCGAGGAAGATAAAGTTCTTGATATCACTGTCGCAAATGTCGTTGCCTCCGCAATGAAGGACTGGGCAATCGAACATGGTGTTACTCACTATACACATTGGTTTCAGCCGATGACGGGAATAACTGCTGAAAAACATGATAGCTTTATTTCTCCGATAGGGGACGGGGCTGTTATCAGCGAATTTTCCGGTAAAGAGCTTATCAGAGGCGAACCTGATGCTTCATCATTTCCATCAGGCGGACTGCGTGCTACATTTGAAGCGCGTGGATATACTGCATGGGATCCTTCGTCATATGCATTTATCAAAGACGGTGTACTATGTATACCGACTGCTTTCTGTTCATACGGAGGAGAGGCGCTTGATAAAAAAACTCCACTTCTTCGCTCCATGGAAGCGGTAAATGTTCAGGCGCTTAGAATATTGAAACTGTTTGGAAATACCTCCGTTAGGCGTGTAGTTCCGACAGTCGGACCGGAGCAGGAGTATTTTTTGATTCGCAGAGAGGATTATGAAGCCAGACGCGATTTAGTTTTCACGGGGCGCACTCTGTTCGGAGCAAAACCACCAAAAGGTCAAGAGCTTGAAGACCATTATTTCGGAGCGATAAAGCCGCGTGTAAAAGCGTTTATGTGCGAACTCAACGAAGAACTGTGGAAACTCGGCGTATATGCCAAAACTGAACATAATGAAGCGGCACCTGCTCAGCATGAACTTGCCCCGATTTTTACAACTGCGAACATTGCTACTGACCATAATCAGCTTACAATGGAACTGATGAAAAAAATCGCTTCCCGCCATGGACTTGCGTGCCTGCTTGCGGAAAAGCCTTTTCAGGGAGTCAACGGCTCGGGTAAGCATAATAACTGGTCGCTTTCCACAAATGACGGTCAGAATTTGTTTGAGCCGGGAGATACGCCTTATGAAAACGCACAATTTCTGCTGTTTTTATCCGCTGTAATCGCGGCGGCTGACGATTATCAGGATTTATTGCGCGTATCTGCGGCAGGAGCGGGAAATGACCACCGTTTGGGCGCAAGCGAAGCACCTCCGGCGATAATATCAATTTTCCTTGGAGATGAGCTTTCCGCAATTCTTGATTCTATCGAAAACGGCAGTAGTTATGAGGAACACGGAAAATCTGATATTGAAATCGGCGTGCATGTACTTCCTAAATTCCCGAAAGATTCTACTGACCGTAACCGCACATCTCCGCTTGCATTTACCGGAAATAAGTTTGAATTCCGTATGCTCGGTGCGTCATCGTCAATTGCGGGACCTAATATTATTTTTAATACCATAGTCGCTGACGAACTCTCACGTTTTGCGGATATTCTTGAAAATGCCGATGATTTTAAATCTTCATTAAATAAATTGATAGCAGACGAAATCAGAACTCACAAGAGAATACTGTTTAACGGAAATAATTACTCCGAGGACTGGGTTCGTGAAGCCGAATCGAGAGGATTGCTTAACATGAGAACTTCTGTTGAGGCGATTCCTTGCTATATATCTGAAAAAAATGTAAAACTGTTTACAAAGCATAAAATTTTCACTGAATCAGAATTGCACTCAAGATGTGAAATTCATCTTGAAAATTACTGCAAAGTTATAAACATAGAAGCGCTTACCATGATTGAAATGGCGGTAAAGGACATACTTCCTTCAGTTACGAAATACATGAAATCACTCTCCGATACAATTTTATCTAAAACAAAAGTTAATCCCGCACTTCATTCAAAAGCCGAGAACAAATTGCTTGAAAAATTATCTGTGCTTACTGATTCTATGTATGAGAAAATTGAAAAGCTGTCATGCGACCTTGAAAAATCACATGATATAATTTCACTTCGTGAGCGCGCTGAATATATGAAAGACACGATTATTCCTGATATGGAGCAGCTGCGAGCAGACGCTGACCAGATTGAACCTCTTGTTTCCGCAGAATATTGGAAAATCCCAACATACGGACAATTATTATTTGGTGTAAACTGATATCTTAAAACTTCGTTAAAGTGGTTTGAGGTAAACAAAATTATTCTTAGCAAAGAAGGATTTTTATGAAACGTTCATACCAAAAATTTTTAGAAAAGAATATCGATATATCTGAGCTTGGAGTATTTACAAAAATAGATTTTCCGAATTATTTTTGTACTCCTAAAGGCGCGGAAATATTCGGAAGTGCGGGAGTTGACGGTATACATTTTTGCTTTGTCAAAGGCTTTAGGGAAACAGTGTTTGCGATAAGTCCAATGAATATCGGAGATTATGTGCATCCGGTTGCGCGTTCATTTTATGATTTTCTGCGTTTGCTTATATCATGCGGTGACAGTGCGGCAATTGAACAGGCATATGCATGGGACAGACCGCAGTTTGAGGCATTTTTGCAGGATAATCCGATTTTGCCGGAAGCGCAAGACACGATAAATATTATTATGCAGAAAATGGATTTATCACCGATGGAAGATCCATTTTCATATATAAAACAGCTTCAGGCAGAGTTCGATTATTCAAAAATCAAGTTTACAGATGAATATTATGAATTTGTAATGCCTGAGCCGGATATACCGGATATAAAGGAATGGAAAGTTTACTTTGACGGAGATTTTTTGTATCATGAAGGTCATGACAGAGCCGGAAAAGAAATAAGTATCGGTAAAAAATTTGAATGGGGAGAATATTCGTGTGCAATTCCGTCAGTCTATATTTGCGGCAAGGGATTAGTATTTGATTTATTAATTCATGTTTGCTCGGATAAAATAAAGGAATTTTCAAAATACGAGGGTATTTCTGACGATGACCTTGAAATGTTTAATATTAAAAGCCCGTTTGAATTTGATATATGTGTGTGTGCTGAAGTAAATGGGAAAAAGATAAATAGGTTCTGTGCACACAGTGTTTACTGGAATCCGAATGAAAAAGGTAATTCTTCAGCGGAAGCTAAGGCGGCTCTTGAACATTACGGATTTGATAAAAACGAGGGCTGGATAATTCAGCGTATATCCTTTAATTGGGCTACAAAACGCCGCCCTGAGATAAAGTCTATCCGCATAAATTTTTCAGAGGATCCGATTTGGTTGAGAGGACCATTTTTTTCAGTTAAATCTGCCGGCGATAAATTTGAGTTTGTAAACCCTTTGACTGATGTAAAGCATACTTTGACGGTAGAAGAATATGAACCTCGAAATAAACCTCTTCAAAATCCGCCTGACATGGAATTGCCAAATTGCTGCGTTATGATGAGATATACAATTTCTCCAGATTTAGACAGTAAATTGTTCAGAATTTCAGACTGTGCGAAAAGTGATAAACCGAAAATTATTTCAAAATCTTGCGATTTTGTATCTACAATCGCTATAATCGGTGGCGCAGACGGTCCTACCGCGATTATATTTTCGCCGAAAAATGCTCCCGAAAAATCAGACAATATTAAAACTGCGTGCTCATCACTTCATTTTAAACCTGTAAAGCAAGTAAAATGGCGCATAATCTTTTGCAAAAAAGAGTTAGATGACATATCGGTTGAGCTTATATGATAAAGTAGTGTAATTGTTAAAATAAATCAATACCACATCAGTTAAATTTGTGATATATTTTTAAGAAAAGGTATTGCAATAATATTTATTGTATGATATAATATTTCATGTAAATAATATGAAGTAGGAGAGTGGGGAAAATTAAAGCCCCGCTCTTTGTTTTATAAAGAAAAAAGCAGGATATAAATTGATTATGAAAAAACCTACTAAAAATATTGCCGCTCTTGTATGGCAGCTTGCGGAACCTGTTGCCGCTTCTCTCAATATTATAATATGGGACGTAGAATACATTAAAGAAGGCGCGGAAATGATTCTCCGCATAACTATCGATTCCGACGAAGGAATAGATTTGGATAAATGCGAAAAAATGCACCGTGCTGTCGAAGTAGTTCTCGATGAAAATGACCCGATTGAGAATTCGTACCGGCTTGAAGTTTCATCTCCCGGAATAGAACGCGAAATAAAATATGATTTCCATTATGACGCTTGTATCGGTGAAAAAGTTGAGGTTAAATTATTTGCGCCGATTGATGAAACCGACAACAGAAAATCAATCAGCGGTATACTTGTAGCACATGACGAGAATACCGTATCTTTGGCAGATGAAGCCGATGTTGCCGCGCTTGATGAAAATTCAGATGATGAAATAGACGTTACCGTAATCGAAAAATCCGCAATATCAAAAGTGCGTACCGTATTCGATTTCGGTGAATTCAACTGATATACACTTGAACCGCTGTGTAATGTTATTTACATAGCAATAGTTAAAGGACAATACAATTATATTTGGAGGAACTTGAAAAAAAATGAACGCCGAGTTTTTTGCCGCTCTTGAAAAGCTTGAAAAGGATAAGGGAATTCCGCGAGATTATATGCTTGAAAAAGTTGAAGCTGCTTTAATCAGCGCATATAAAAAGGATTCCGGAGCAAATAATGTCAGAATAGCGATAGACGCGGAAAAAAAAGATATTAAAATGTATCAGCGCAAAGAAATAGTACTTGAAGTTACAAATGAGACTACTGAAATTTCACTTGAAGAAGCAAGAAAAATAAACCGCCGCTATGAACTGGGCGGAATTGCTGAAATCGAAATCAAGCCGAAAAATTTCCGCCGTCTCAGCACTCAGGCAGGAAAGCAGGTTATCATTCAGGGAATACGAGAGGCTGAACGCTCCATTATCGCAAATGAATATGAGAATAAACGCGAAGAAGTAATTACTGCGATTGTTACAAAGACCGATGAATCAAACGGCTGTGTTGTGGTTGATACAGGTACAAGCGAAGCAGCTATCCGTAAGGAAGAGCAAATCCCCGGGGAAGAAATAAAAGTTGGAGACAGAATAAAAGTTTTTGTTACCGAAGTAAGACGCGAGCAGAAAGGTCCGATTGTCACGCTTTCACGTACTCACCCCGGACTTGTAAAAAGACTGTTTGAAACCGAAATTCCCGAAATTCAGAGCGGAATAGTTCTTGTAAAGGGAGTATCGCGTGAAGCAGGCTCAAGAAGCAAAATCGCAGTTGTTTCCCGTGACGCTGATGTTGACGCAGTAGGCGCATGTATCGGAAACAAAGGAATGAGAATCGCCTCAATCGTGGAAGAGCTGAGAGGGGAAAAAATAGATGTTGTGCAGTACAGCGAAGATATGGCTGAATATATACGCGCGGCACTTGCTCCGGCATCAGTACTCAGCGTAACAATGGACGGTGAAAGAAGCGCAAAAGTTGTAGTCGCAAATGACCAGCTCTCTCTTGCAATCGGAAAAGAAGGTCAGAACGCGCGTCTTGCCGCAAAGCTCACCGGATGTAAAATAGATATAAAAGGCGAGTGATTATAAAATAAAATTGAATTTATTCGTTTCAAAAATGCCCGTGTTTAAGTCTGTCGGTTTATCCGTGATACGCTAAGGAGGTTTCTGAAAAATTGCAGTCAAATCAACAAAACGGAAAGAAAATTAAAAAAATCCCTCAGAGAAAATGCGTCGGCTGCGGAGAATCTTTTCCTAAATCATCGCTGATACGCATTGTGCGCTCGCCGGAAGGAGAGGTTTCAATCGATTTTACCGGAAAAAAATCAGGACGCGGTGTGTATGTATGCAAAAATTCCGCATGCCTGAAAAAAGCACTGAAATCAAACAGAATACAAAAAAGTCTTGAATGTCCGATTCCAGATGAAATTGCCGCTGCGCTTGAACAGGAGCTCGAAAAAGGTGAGTAATTTTCAGAAAGATAATTTTGAAACAGCGCTATTAAAGCTGAAGGGAATGCTGGGGCTTTGCCGCAAAGCCGGAAAAATAATAATCGGCGTTCCGATGGTGTGTACTGCACTGCGTTCAGAAAAGCCTCCTGCCGCAGTTTTTATCTCGGATAACTGCTCGGAAAATACGGAAAAGCGAGTGCGCGACAAATGCTCATTCTATAAAATTCCGTGTTATGTGCTGCCGCTTTCAACAGACGAATTAGCCGTCGCAGCAGGTAAAAAGAGTTCTGTTGGAGCAGTCGCGGTTACCGACGCAAAAATGGCAGACGCGGTTATTGTTAAACTGAATAATGTTGGAAAAAATGAAGATATTGATTTTTTAAATAAAACGGATTCAGTTGATTGAAACGAAAATCCGGACAGTAAAGAAAGGTATGGTGAAGTAAAATATGGCGTCAAATCAGGGCCAGAACGATTATAGAGTAGGTCAGCTTGCAAAGGATTTTAAGCTCAAAACCAAGGATATATCAGAGCTCCCCGGCGCGCATAACAAAAAATCATCGTCCGTACTTGAACCGGATGAATTCAGCGTTATGTTCGATGCACTTACAAAATCTCGTCAGATAGATAATATCGATGATTATTTGAATAAAAAAGTAAAAATAGATAAATCCAAAACCCAAGCAAATACTCCGTTAGATACTATTGAAAAAAAAGAGGAGATAGAAAAAGATACGACAGGAAAAAAAGATAAGGAAAAACAAGTAAAAAAGGAAAAACAGTACAAAGTCAATACCACTGCAACCAAAATAGAAGCAAAGGTTGACGAAGAAACAAATCCGGTGTCAAATGATGCCGAAACAAAACTCGATACTAAACCCGAGGTTAAGAAAGAGATGACCGATATTAAAGACACATCAAGCGGAAACCAGAATAAATCCGATAATAAAGTGAGCGCATCTTCCTCAAATGAAGGACGCACACAAAATCAGCGTTCAAACGGAGGAATGCGTCCAAATACAAATGGACAAAACAACGGAGGAATGCGCCAGAACTCAAATTCACAAAACAATAGCGGAAATCGTCCAAATACAAATGGGCAGAACAACGGCGGAAATCGTCCGAATGCAAATTCACAGAATAATGGTGGAATGCGTCCGAATACAAATTCACAAAACAATGGCGGAAATCGTCCGAATGCAAATTCACAGAATAATAGTGGAATGCGCCCAAATATAAACTCACAAAATAACAGCGGAAATCGTCTAAATAATGCAAATTCACAGAATCAAAACAATAATACCGCTGCAAAATCCTCAGAACCTGTTGTAAATAATAATACGTATATACCGCCGGCAAATCCTAAGCCGCGCGAAAAACAGCCGGAAAAGGAAGGTAAAAAACGTACCGGAAATACTCGTGTTGTAGATACGAGAACCACAACGGTTGACCTTTCAAAATATGATGAAAGACTTGACCATTATGTAGATGACAAGGATACCGGCTCTCAGAAACAGAAACTTAAAAAACAGAATAACCGTGATTCATACGGTTCAAACCGCGAACGCAACAATAAAGAGCGTATCGCAATGGAAAAGCTTAAAAAGGCAAATCAGGAAAAATTCAAGAAAATTCAGATTTCCGTTCAGATTCCCGATGAAATTTCTGTCGGAGAACTTGCGTCAAGACTTAAAATCACTGTCGGAGATTTGATAAAGCGCCTTATGAAGCTCGGAGTTATGGCAACTGTAAATGAAGTGGTTGATTTTGATACTGCTTATCTCATTGCAGATGAAATGGGTATCAAGGTAAATCACGAGGTTGTTGTTACAATCGAGGAAAAACTGTTCAATGAAGAAGAGGACGATACCGAAAATCTTGAGGAACGTTCACCGGTCGTAGTTGTTATGGGACACGTTGACCACGGAAAAACTTCATTGCTTGACGCTATAAGAAACGCTAATGTTACAAGCGGTGAAGCAGGCGGTATTACTCAGCATATAGGTGCGTATAGGGTAAGGGTAAATGATAAAGATATCACTTTCTTAGATACTCCCGGTCACGAAGCATTTACCGCTATGAGAGCCAGAGGAGCAAAGGCAACAGATATCGCGATTCTTGTAGTTGCGGCAGATGACGGAATTATGCCGCAGACCGTTGAGGCGATAAACCACGCGAAAGCGGCGGGAATTGATATAGTTGTTGCTATAAATAAAATGGATAAGCCTACCGCTAATCCCGATATGATAAAGCAGGAGCTTACAAATTATGAGCTTGTTCCTGAAGAATGGGGCGGAGATGTTATCTGTGTGCCTGTATCAGCAGTTACTCATGAGGGTATTGATGATTTGCTTGAAAATGTTCTGCTTGTTGCGGAAATGCGTGAGCTTAAGGCAAATCCCCACAGACGCGCTAAAGGTATCGTAATCGAAGCTAAACTCGATAAGGGAAGAGGTCCGGTTGCCACACTGCTTGTACAAAACGGTACTCTTCATGCGGGAGATATCGTAATCGCCGGCACTGCGGTTGGTCGTGTACGTGCAATGATTAACGATAAAGGTGATAATTTGCAGGAAGCCGGTCCGTCTGTTCCGGTTGAAATTACTGGACTTGCTGAGGTTCCGCTTGCCGGAGACGAATTTAATGCGGTTGAAGATGAACGCATGGCTCGTGAGCTCGCTGAACAGAGACGTGAAGCCGCAAAAGAGGAGCTATTCAAGGCTAACGCAAAAGTAAATCTTGATGACCTGTTTGCGCAAATTTCAGAGGGTATAAAAGAACTCAATATAATTGTAAAAGCCGATGTCGGAGGCTCTGCCGAGGCAGTTAAGGCATCTCTTGAAAAACTCTCAAACGAAGAAGTTCGTGTAAAGGTAATACATTCGGCAGTCGGAGGAATTACAGAGGGCGATGTTATGCTTGCCGCAGCATCAAATGCGATTATTGTCGGATTTAATGTACGTCCCGACAAGGGCGCGCTTGATTCAGCAGAACGTCAGAATGTGGAAATCCGCACTTACCGCATAATTTACGAATGTATTGAGGAAATATCCGCGGCAATGAAGGGTATGCTTGCGCCCACATTTAAGGAAGTTCTGCTCGGTCATGCGGAAGTACGTCAGACAATTAAAGTACCTAATGTAGGAACAATTGCAGGTTCTTATGTTCAGGACGGTAAAGTTACACGTTCGTCGCAAATCAGAATTGTGCGTGACGGAATCGTTATTTTTGAAGACAGAATATCTTCTTTACGCCGCTTCAAAGATGACGTGCGCGAGGTACAGCAGGGATATGAGTGCGGTATCGGTCTTGAAAAATTCAATGATATTCATGAGGGCGATATTCTCGAATCGTTTGTAATGGAAGAAGTCGCTAAATAATACTTCTGATTTTAGAATCAAAAAATATATATAAGAAAATTTAAAAGTAAAATGCGGGATTGAAAATCTGTTGTTGTTTATATTTTATATATTAAACTGGTTTGCCTTTCCCGCATAATTTATTATATTTAATTAGACGGATAAATTTAATATAATATTATTTATATGGAGGAGTTTTACCATGAAAACAATGCCACATAAATTTGGTATGTTTGTTCATTTCGGAATATACTCGCTTTCAGAATATCATGAGCAGTATCGGTGGCGTAAAAATATATCGCGCGCTGAATACGCAAAGTTCGCGGAAATATTTAATCCTACTGAATACAATCCTGACGAATGGGTGTCGCTTGCAAAAAATGCAGGTATGGAATATATCTGCGTTACCACAAAGCATCATGACGGTTTCTGTATGTGGAATACCGCATATTCTGATTTCAAGATAACCAATACACCATATGGAAAAGATTTTTTAAAGGAGTTGTCCGAAGCGTGCAGAAGACAGGGAATTGCGCTATCGCTTTACTATTCAATTCCAGACTGGAATCATAAAAATGCGTATAATCCGAAAAGTTCACATCAGATAAAACCTGATGAGGGAGATGAACCTGACACTGAAAAATACCGCGAATACGTAAAAAATCAGCTTACAGAACTGCTTACAAATTACGGGGAAATATATACGCTTTTCTGGGATATTCCTCCTCAAATTGAGGATACATCTATAAACAAGCTGGCGCGTAAACTTCAGCCGAATATAATAATAAATGACCGTGGTTACGATTCGGGAGATTTTTCTACTCCTGAAAGGTACGTACCTGACGGACAGGCATTTGAAAGGTATACGGAAGCTTGTCAGGCTGTGGGCAGAGAAAGCTGGGGTTACCGCCGCAAAGAAGATTATCACAGTATAAAGTATATTGAGCAGAGTATAGATAAAATTATGGTAATGGGCGGAAGCTATCTGCTTAATGTTGGACCTATGCCGAGTGGAAAAATCGATGAGCGTTCTGCAAAAATAATTAAAACTGTCGGAGATTGGTATAATAGAATAAAAGAATCAGTGACTGATGTGGAAATTGCTGCGGATATTTTGAATGATAAGCGTAATGCGGTAACTAAAAAGGGCGATACGCTATATATTCATATGTACCACGACCCGGAAACAAGCGGACTTACTTTGAAACCGATTGATTATGCGGCGAAAAAAGTAACGGTGCTGAATACGGGAAAAGAGCTTTATTTTGACGTTGATACCATGCCCGATGATTTTAACTGGTCATTACAGGAGCTGAATCCACCGTCACTTCATATATATGATATACCGGTTGATGAGCTTATCGGTGAAGTAATTGTTTTGAAAGTGGAATTTTAATAAAATAATAAATTTAACATAACAAAATCGCCGGGGAGCATGAAAAATCCTCGGCGATATAATTTTAACTCTTAAGTTGTTCAATTTGTTTTTCTATATACTCTTTATAATTGTCAAAACAATGTATTTTCGGCTCATCACAAAGAGCTGATATTAGTTTTAACGCGCGTTCCGCTTCTTTAATTGCGTCATTCTTGTTTCCGTTTTCGATATGATACTCCGCTATTTTCCACATCATTTGAAGAAGAATCTCAAATGAAATCCATTTTTGCTTTTCGGCAGCGTCATATTTAGGTTTTCCTGAAAGAATAAACGCCATTTCCGACAGCTTGGTAAAGTATATTTCGGGAATTTGTTCCATTGCAGCAATGGCTGAGGCAGTATCTCCCTTTTTTTCATATGCATATGCAAGAAATCTCAATGCGTCATACTTAATATCGCTTTGTTCGGTTTTTTCAATCAACCTGCTTGCAATCTGAATTGTTTCATCGGGATTTTTAGAGTAGTTTATTGTATATAATAGATTGTTCAGCAATATGTCATTATCGGGAAATTGCTTTAATCCCTTCTCAAGTATCATGCGGCTTTTTGGAGGGTCGCTTTCACGGTATTTATACGCTTCGTCGCAGATTGAGGTGATTTTTTCGTTTATCTCTTTTAGATTAAAATCAAAAAGTTCATCAGTAGTAACTTCAAAGTAGCTTGCAAGTGCGGGAACAAGCGTTATATCCGGAAGTGCAATATTGTTTTCCCATTTTGACACCGCCTGAAACGAAATCCCAATAGCTTCCGCAAGTTCTTCCTGTGTAATTCCACGTGATTTGCGCAGTTTTTTTATTTTTTCGCCAATCAGCATTTTCATATGCTTCTCCTATTAATTAAGTAAAGAGATCTCTTTCTGATATTTATTATATCATATTGCTGATTTTATGCAATAACTGAGCAGGTTAAGTTTTTTCTACCGCGGGTTGAATTTTTACGCTTTTTATAGAATTATTTAGTCATATAATTTCAGATATCCGCATTTTTCAATGATACGGTTCATGGATATATTTTCAGGCAAAGTGCGGCAAGTCGCGGTTTTACCGTTTTCAACAATCCTATTTGTCAAAAACGCGGTTAGCTGATATCCAAAGCCGCGGTTTCTGTATGATTTATCTGTTTTTATATCCGCCGCTTCCCAAAATTCATATGAATATCTTTCTATACAGCCGCGCACAACAGGAATTCCATTGTAAAAAAGCTGAAAATATTCACCTGTATCAATGCCTAAATCTATGGGGCGAATATCGCAGTCAAAATTTTTAGCTGGGCTTCTTGTAAAGAAAATTATCTCATCTTTCTGCGTTAAGACTTTATAATACCATTCATCGTACAACGCTTCGCACCTGTCCTGCCACAAAATTTTATAATCGTCAGCCGAGACAATCCGCTCCGCCAACTTTTCAACTGAGGTAATGCCTTCTTCTGCGCACATTTCTATATCCGCAGCATACGCCGCCCAATCCATATCATCAATATCCCAAATACACGGAATCTCTCGAATTCCGGCAAGCCATGCTGCAACAGCTCTTGTATGTCCGTCAGTTATAAGCAGCCTTCCGGCAAGTTTTTTTATCATTACTGGCTGTGTCATTTTTGAAATATCGCCCTGAAACCATTGGGTAACTTTACGGAGTTTGTTTTCGCT
>CALWTV010000222.1 GCA_944384555.1 uncultured Clostridia bacterium
TATCATTATTTTTAATATCGTCCGCCATTTTTCCTCGGTAGAATAATCCGAGCATCGCCATATCAGGTGACGCTTTTATCCATCTGCCGAAAAAATAACGCGCGATTATCACAGCCGTATAAGCGATAATCTGAACTCCCGCTCCGTGAATTCCCGTTATCGAACCGAATACCATTCCGATATATGCAATAACTGTATATATCGGTGTGGCACACAAAAACGCAAGTCCGAACGGATATATTCCCATCGCGAGCTGAGTGCGTGCAATCACAAATGAAAATAACGCAATACCCAAACCGATAAGTATTGATATGTAATCGATTTTTAAGCTCTCACCGTTTTCCTCTCCGATGCTTTCACCTGAAGCCGGCACTCTCTTTCTGATAAGCGAATATGCCGATTCAAAAATTCCGAAAAATTTTTCCGATAACTTTTTTTTGCTGTCCCGCATTTTTTATCCTCCTGCGCATATAATGTCTTAAGCTCTTTTTCAGTATGTGCGATTCTTAATGCTGTTATTTTTAATCCGCTGATATACCTGCTTTCTTAATTTTTCTGTTGCTTTGTTTTTACTGTTCATGTTTTTCGTGCCATTATTTTACACCATAACCCCTTTTTAAATTTGTCGAAGCATATGCGGCGACTTATCCGTTATTTTATTATGAAAGCGTCTATTCAGGAATAAAAATGCGCAAAAAAAAATTTCCCTCCCGATTACCTTGGATAAAAAGGGAATATATGCCGTTTTTTGATGAACGATTCTTTATTGCAGCTCCAAAAATGATTTATAAATATAAATATCAGCTATAAAAATATTGACATACTGCTATACATATGATACCATTATGTAAATTCATAGAATGTACATTTTTTAATTGATTCAATATAATTAATGTATGTTTCTTAAAATCTGCTCTCTCAGAGCTCCGAATGGAAAGGATAGGATTCTAAAAATGACAAGCAAAGAGATTATCAGACGCTTAGTTGACCACGATTCGCCGCCCAGATTTGGCTTCGATTTTTCAGACAGAAGATACAATGATTTCGGCTGGGCTCCCGGAGCAAAGCATTTTCCTAAACCCAAAGACCCTTACGCATCTTGGGGACATCACAAGGAATTGCTTGAACTTACCGGATTTTCCGGAGAAGTATGCCGTGACGGTTATGGAAATATTCTCGGAAGATTCGACGGCAAAACAAAAGGTGAGTGTATCAGAGGAGTTTTACAAAGCTGGGACGATTTTGAGCTGTTCCAAATGCCGAAACTTGACCATTCACTGCGTGATGAACTTTTATCTAAAAATCTCGCCGCAAGCGACAAATACATAACCGCAGGTGCTTGCTCACTTTTTTCAACTCTCCGTGACTGCCGCCTTATGCCAAACGCTTTAGCTGATACCGTACTTGAACCCGAGATGGTTCACGCTTTTCTCGATAAAATCGCAAGTTACTGGGAAGAACAAATAAGCATTATCGCGGGCTGCGGCATTGACGCTATTTTCACCGGCGATGACTGGGGTACTCAGGACAGAACCTTTATTTCTCCCGAGTCTTTTGCAGAAATTTTTAAGCCATATTACAAACGTTTAGGCGACGCGGTACATAATGCCGGAATGAAATTATTCATGCATTCATGCGGTGATGATTATGAAATTATACCGCACTTTATCGAAGCCGGTATTGATGTATTTCAATTTGACCAGCCCGATTTATATCCCTCTGAAGTTCTCGCAAATGAATTCGCCGACAAAGTATGTTTTTACAGCCCTGTTGATATTCAGAAAATACTGCCTACCGGCGACCGCGAGTTAATCGAAAAACGCGCGCTTGAAATGACTGAAATTTTCAGAAAAGTCGGCGGAGGCATGATTTTTAAGGACTATCCATCGTATCATGATATCGGCGTTGATGAAGAATGGGCAACTTGGGCAAGAGAAGTTATCGTAAAAAACGCTGAAATATAATTCTTATATAAAACTCTTGTTTAAAATTACAAATGGGATACCGTTATTTTTTACGTTAACGGTATCCCTGTTTTTTCATTATTTAATTTAAGTGAGTTAAATTAGCCGATAGATTTCAGATATTTTAAACGCATAAATTCAATCAGATTATATTATTAAAACAATTACTTTTCCTTACTTTTTAATTCACGGTAAGCGGCAGGCGTCATATTTGAAATTTCCTTGAATTTACGGTGAAAATAATGATAGTCATTAAAACCGGACAATGACGCCGCTTCCGAAACTGAAATATCAGTAGCTTCAAGCAGATACTGTGCGCGCTTGATTTTTAACTGTGTAAGATAATTTATCGGTGAAATTCCCATTTCTCTTTTAAAAATAATCGAAAAATACTCACGGGAAAGCCCTACTGTTTCAGCCACCTCGGAAATGCTTATATTTTCGCTGAACCTCGCGTTCATATATCTGAGTGAAAGCTCAACACAGCGTGAAAGTCCACTGCCGGTAGGAAAGTCTTCGTCACCGCCGATATGAGATATGTGTGCGAATATATCATAAAGACATCCGCAAGCGTACAAATATCTAACCGATGACATTGTATCTATGGAATTGCATGTTTCCGTAAGCGATATTATTTTCTCATACGCGTAAAGGCTTCCGAGGTCAATCACAGGACGTGACTCGGAAAATCCGCTTCCTTTAAGATATTTTATGACTGACTCACCGTCAAAGGCTATCCATGAATATTCCCACGGATATACTTTATCGGCTGTATATTCATTTTTTATATTGGGAAATACCATAAACACCCAGCCCGCGCCTAAATGATAATTTACACCGTTTTGAGAAAAAGTACCGTGGCCATTTCCAACAAAACACAGCATATAATGGTCACGGTTGCCGATTGCACTATGTATAGGTCTGCATTTTGCATATCCGCAGTACATCGGGTACATATCCATATTTGAGCCGATAAAATATGCGTCTTCTATATATTCGTGCAAGGAGTCGCTTCTTTTTTTTGAAATTTCTTCATTCATATATTTTAAAAATTCCTTCGGCTAATAAGTATACTTTTTCAAATATATAAAATATTTTATCAAAATCGACCCACTGAGTCAATAATTTTATCAATTACTTTCTCAATTCCGCAGTCATCAGTATCGATTATTATATGCGCATATTTTTCATATAGTGGAGTACGCTCAAGATATATATCGTGTATATCCTGACTTCCTCTGCACACTACTCCCCGATTTTTTATATTTTTAAGTCGCTTTGATAATGTTTCAAATCCAATTCTAAGATACACAACCGTCCCGATTTCACGAAGATGCTGCATCGCCCTCTCTCCGTATATTACACTTCCTCCCGTAGCGATTACGGTATCCGTACATTCAAGTGATTCATTTATTCGGCTTTCTATCTCGATAAATTTATCAGTGCCTTCACTTGCGATAATCTCACGCAGCAGACGTTTTTCACTCTGCTGAATCAATATGTCCGTATCGACAAATTTATATCCCATTATTTTGGCAAGTATAACGCCGACAGTGCTTTTTCCCACCGCCGGCATTCCTATCAGTACTACATTCTTTTTCATCTGTATTCCTTTGTTATTTTCATCATCAACATTTGATAAATTCGTTTTTATACAAGCCCGTTTTTTATTAAAAAATCCTTAATGCTCTGTCTTGCCCTGTTAATACGGCTTTTTACAGTGCCAAGCTCAAGCCCCGTAATCTCTGATATCTCTGTATACGAGCAACCCTCAATGTCACGCAGTAAAATAACCGTTCTCTGTTCATCAGTTAAATTAGCTATCGCCTTGCGTACAGCGGCAATATTTTCATTTTTTTCCGCTGCCGCCTCCGGATTTACTGAAACATCTGCGTCTGGAATATCAAGCTCCGCTCCGTCGCTTTCACCCTCATCATCAAATTCCGTCAGTGAAACTGAATGATTACGATGATTTTTTCGTATGTAATCCACACAGGCATTTACGGCAATCCGGCATATCCAAGTCGAAAACGAGGATTCGCCTCTAAATGTAGAAAGAGAACGCCATACTTTTACAAAAATTTCTTGAGTGACATCAGCCGCATCATCGGGATTATTGGTTTTCTGATACGCGATATTATAGACAAGCCGCTCATATTTTTTTACAATTGCTTCAAATGCCTCATTATCACCGTTTAACGCACGTGATGCCATAGCTTCAGCGTCAAATTCTTCAGAGACACGTGAACGCGGCTCATCTTTTTTTGATAATATTGATTTTAACTTTATACCGCGCACCTCCCCGCAGATTTTATTTTTTACATGAAAAACAAATCACAATGCTTCATGCAATATATTAGTAATTTCTTCAAGCGTAAGCGCCTGATTAATTTTATTTCTAATGCGCGCAGCGTCTTTCATTCCGTGTATGTACCACGCCATATGCTTGCGTGATTCCGCAATTCCCACGCGCTCCCCTTTATACTCAACCATTTTTCCGACATGATAAACCGCCGTTTGAATTCTTGTTTTGGTATCAGGTTTATCATATTTTATTCCGGCAAAAGCAGCTTTTATTTCCTCAAAAATAAACGGATTTCCGAGCGCGCCTCTGCCAACCATGACCGCGTCGCATCCGGTTTCATTCATCATACGCACAGCGTCCTCACCTGAATAAATATCGCCGTTTCCGATTACAGGAATGCTCACTGCTTTTTTTACCTCTCGGATTATACTCCAATCCGCATATGGTGCATACATCTGTTCACGTGTACGGGCATGAACCGCGACTGCATAAGCTCCGCAGTCTTCAAGCATTTTAGCGAATTCTGCGGCATTAAGTGAATTTGCGTCCCAACCCGCGCGGATTTTCACTGTTACCGGTACATCTTTTGCAGCTGTTACGCATGACCTTACAATTTCGGCGGCAAGTGCAGGATTTTTCATAAGCGAACAACCTTCGCCGTTCGATACAATTTTATTTACCGGACAGCCCATGTTTATATCAATGGCACAAGGAACGGATTCTCTAACACAGCCGTCATAGCTACCGTCTATTAAAGCACGTGCGGCAAGCGACATTATATCCGCCTCATGACCGAAAATCTGAATTGCAATCGGCGTATCATATTCAGAGATTTCCGCAAGGGCGGCGGTTTTTTTATCGTGAAAATACATCGCCTTTGCGCTTATCATTTCGGAAACAGCAAATTCCGCACCGAAACTGCGGCATATTTCTCTAAATGCTCGGTCTGTTACGCCCGCCATCGGAGCAAGTATTAAATTTATATCGTGTCCGCCTAATTTTACCGCCATATATACACCTTTTAATGTAGTCTTTATCTGAATAACGTCAGTTCAATATTTTAATTAAAAACTTAAAATATTAATTGACAATGCTATTTTTACTCTTATTTTTAATATTTAAATTAATTTAACTTGCATTAAATACAGTTTTTATCTTTAAATATCAATATAATGATACAACTTAAATGTTATTTAACTGTGAACACAACCTTACAATATACTAATATTTGCACTTTGCGCAAATAAATAAAAAGAGAAATAACGCATTATTTGCTAAGAAAAGCATTATCTCTCTTAAAAGTAACACATTTAATTTTGTATATCAAATAAATTTCCATTGAAAGTGCCGGATAAAAGCGCCTCATAATCCCGTATGCCGACTACAATATCAGGTTTGTATTTTTTTACATACTCGGAAAGCGGCATTTCTTTATAGTGACGCAGGTCAACCGTACGCATTTCATCAAAGCTATAATACATAAGGCATTCAATGGGATTTGTGAAGCTGTCGCCGTAGATAAGCACTGACGGCAGATTATCACGCCCAGTATCAATTACCGTTTCACCGATATCCCCGCCCATATACATCGAGTATAAAACCGGTTCTGTATCGGTCATAGGCAGTGCATATACCGTCGCGCTGTTTTCATTTCCGTTATCAGTGCGTGTAAACTCAATCGGATTTTTTGGCAGACCGATTTTAAGCTTTTCATCGCTTTCAATCAATCCGAACACCTTGCGCAAACGTGAACCTATATACGGATTTGGAAGCGTTTTTACAATTAAATTCTCACCTTCAAGTACTGTGAGTTTATTTCCGAAATCTTCGTTAATACGCTCCATTATCGCCTTATATGTGACATATGCTCCGTCAAACGTATAGTGATAGTCGGTAGTTGAATATAACTCCCTCGGATTGCCGATATTATCCAGAATTTGTCCCATTTCAATCAGATTTATTTCGTATTCCTCACATGCGTTTACAAATTCTTCGAGTTCTGTATTTGTATATTCTTTTCGATTATTAAGAAATTTCGGGTAATCTTCCTCAAAATATGTGTACTGTCCCGGTACGGATACATAATAGAATTTGCCGCCGTACTCCTCAACGATATCTCTGAATTGTCCGAGCTGACAAGCCATATTATGCGCTTGAGTTTTTATTATATCCGGCTGATACATTTCATACGGATTCCAGCCTAAAAGCATGTTTCCCGAGTGAATAACCTGATTGACTACCGGTCGGCGGAATATATTCATGTCTGCCAGTGTTGAAAGTTTCAGAAGCGTATTTCTTCCGGCGGCACGGTCCTGAAGTGCCGGCTCAACGCTTTTCTGAAATGAACCATCACTCAGTGTCTGAGTATTGAAATCTGCGGTTTTGGCAAGCAGGCGGTTTTCGTAATATGACCAGTTCGGACTTTCCCTAAGCAACGTCACTGTAAGAATACCCGCTAAGAAAATAACAAATCCTAATGTAACCAAAAAATCAGCAAGTTTTTTCTGTGTCATTGCAAATCTCCTTAAAATTGGAAATATATAAAAGGATTAAATGAGCCTGTCACCAGTTTTATATATGATAGCGATAAAAGTCCCATCGCCGCTACTTTGGGAACCCACAAATTCAAAGTTTGACCGACTTTTCCGCGGTTTTCAAGCTGTTTTTTAATAAAACGGCACACAGGAAAACTTGCGACAGCGGCAAGCAGCCATTCCGGCCAAAACTGTAATAAATAGTATAAAATTTGACCGTTCTGCGCCATACCGTCGGTATTTCCGAACATCGCGCCGAGATATTCAAACGCTTGTCCGAGTCCGTTTGAGCGGAACAATACCCAGCTTATAATTACGGCAAGCATTGTATATCCCCAGCGGATAATTACGGGCATATGTCCGAGTGCTTTTCCCCACAAAAATTTTTCACCGAGCAGAAGTACACAGAACCACGCTCCCCACAAAATGAAAGTCCAGTCTGCGCCGTGCCATAATCCCGTAAGCAGCCATACCACTGCGATATTACGTATATGTTTCCATTTTGCGCACCGATTG
>CALWTV010000223.1 GCA_944384555.1 uncultured Clostridia bacterium
CGGTTTGATAAAGTGCTGACAGCCTCACTTACAGACCGTTTGTCGGGGGAGAGAACCCTTGATTTTACGGTTATGGTATCAAGTGGCGATAATATATCAGTTGGCATGACGGCAAAACTTGACGGTCAGTATTACAGTGTGGAACGTGTATCAAAAAAATTGAGCGGCGGCTTTACGATTGCGGCGGTGCAGTGCGAACATATCACCTACAAGCTAAATAACGATGAATACAAACTGGAATCGTTTGAATTTTCCGGCACACCGGAAGCCGGACTTGTCAAAATACTGTCCGGCACACCGTTTACAGCCGGAGTCGTAGAGCCGGAGGCTGAAGTTTACTGTAATCTGGGACAGCTTACACGACGTGCCGCCCTTATCAACCTTGCGAATCTCTGCAAAGGCGAAGTTGAATACGACGGCTATAAAATAAATATACGCAGCCACCGGGGAAGCGTTAAAGCAAAGCGGCTGATGGAGAGCGAAAATGTAACCGATATTTCCGTGACGTCTGACGGGCGCTCGAATACACAGGCGTTTGATGTATCGCTTTACAGGTTGGCTGATTTGTCAGCCGGTGACGAGGTATACATCAAATTCAGTCCGATGAACATAAATACAACTGCTCGTATTGTCGGAATTACATACAATCCGTTTTACCGATACAGCGCACGTGTTGAAGTCGGGGACTACACGCCGGATATATTAAGCAGCCTTCAAAAAACACAAAGCCGGGCGTCAGACGCGGCAAGGGAAGCTTCAGTCGCAAAGGAGATAGCCGAAAATTCCGCGGCAGCTGCTGAAAGCACCGCAGCCTCATTAACTGAATATGCAAAAAAATCCGATGTGAACCTTACAGTAAATCAATATATCGAAAGTGAGAGCGGAAAAGCTTCGATATCCGCGGCATTGTCGGGAACATTTGTAACAAATGATACTTTGAGCGGATATGTCGCCAAAACCTCACTTTCAGCTGAAATCGGTGCATATATCGACACACAGGCAGGCACGGCGAAAATAGTTCAGTCTATGTCAGGTACGTATCAGAAAAAGTCTGATATGTCGGAATATATAACAAATACTAGTCTGAACACCACTATCGGGCAGTATATCGACAGCGAGACAGGCAAGGCAAAAGTAGTATCAGCCTGCTCGGGGGAGTATCAGAGCAAATCTGGCATGGGGGATTACGTTAAAACCGAAGCGGTGAGTGAGATAACACAGTCGGTGTCGGAAGTTGAAGCCGCAATTACAATGAGTGCCTCGTACACAAAAAATACAATCGGCACAAATGTATACGCACTGCTTCAGCTGGTGAGCAACGCAAACAGCAGCAGTATAAAGCTAAAAGCGGACAAAATTGATTTCACAGGATTTACTACGTTTTTGCGTGCGTCCGACCTTGGCTCAGGCGGAACAACTTCAATCGACGGGGGCAGGATAAAGACCGGAACCATATCAGCAGAACGAATTGACACCTCGTCAATCACTCTTGATACTGTATACGGAAAATTTGCCTATAAAAGTTATATAGCTCTAACAACCTCAGCTGATAATTTGTATCTTGGCGGCGAAAACGAATATGCGTCAAGCTCATTTACCAATATGTTCCTTGTGGCAAAGAAAAAAATCGTATTTGGTTCGAGCAGTGCGTTCACGATACAAGTTGATATGGAGAGTGACAGCCTGTATTCGAATTCTTCGACAAGCAGGCTTGGAACAGGCTCATATCCATGGAAAGAGGTGCGCGCCGGAGGTACTTCAGCATATCATATCGTAATGGAAACAAACGGTGTACTCCGTCCGTCCACTACATCGACTACTGCAAGTTACTTTAATCTTGGAACCAGTACATATAACTGGAATGCACTTTATGTGAAAAAAGTGTATCTGAACGGCACAGAGCTGACTTCCGATGCCCTAAACGGTGATTTTACAGCAGTTACGCTGAAAATGGGAGGAAATTCAAGTTATCATATCATATGCAATACATCACGTGAACTGCGTCCGTATTCGACATCAAACACTTATCCATGTTACCTCGGCTCATCATCATATTACTGGCAATATGCTTATCTCGGCTCAAATACAGTTTCCCTCGGCAGCAGTTCATCATCTAAGCTCGGATTTTTCGGGACAGCGCCGGTTACACGGCAGAGTGTTTCGAGCAGCGCAACAGTTGCCACGCTCATAACCGCTCTCAAAAAATATGGCTTAATCAGCTGAACGAAAGGTAATGATACTATGATAATGAAAACACTTATAGATGCGGTTCCATCGCTAAAAAAGCTGGCAGGACAGGAGCTCAGAATGTCAACGCTCCATGATGTGGCAAAAATGATAGATAAATTTGAGTCGGAGCTGCGCTTTTACGATGAGAAGAGGAGTGCAATTATAGAGAAATACTGCATTGAAGAAAACGGAGTCATAAAGCCGAGGGAAAATGAAGCAGATAATCTCGAAAGTGCGATGAAAGAGCTGCTGGAACTCGAAATTGACATAAACGGGATAAATCTGCCTGTGGTGATACCTGAGGAGGAGAATCTGCTATTGTCTTATGCGGATTTGTGCGCACTCAATGATTTTATCAAGATTAAATGGGCAAATTCATAATTGAGAAAAGGGTAAATAATGACACCGAAAGGCAAAGGTAAAGGTGACTGACTAAAATTCCATGATATTTCGGCGATATTTCGGCAAAATGGCTGTATGTTGCTGTGAATATTGTGTTTACATAGATTATTAATTTTATGCCTAAAAGACAGAAAGGAGAATCAATGGATATATCAAGCATTGTCGTAGCGATTTTGGCGCTGATAGGCACACTTGCCGGCTCGTTTTTTGCACACAGCAAAACAACCGCACTTATCGCCTACCGGCTTGAGGAACTGGAGAAAAAAGTGCAGAAGCACAACAGCATTGTAGAAAGGCTGGCTGTTGTAGAGCGTGATATCAAGGCGCTCAATGAGGAAAGACAGGGAGGAGAATCATCATGACTAATACCAAAAAGATTGACTGGAAAGATGTAGGTATTCGTGCATTGAAAACCTTTGTGCAGTCGGCAGTTTCCATCGCCATAGCCCAGCTTGCGGGAGTGGACTTCATTGAGGGAGAAAATCTTGATAAAGTTTTAATCAGCATTGCGATATCAGCGGGTGCAGCAGGAATTTCCGCGGTATGGAATGGCGTAATCAGCCCGCTTATAGGACATTTCACACATACGGAGGCTGAGTGATATGGCATATACAAATTCACCGCTTGTGAGCTATACCAAAATCTCGCCGAACAGGACAAAGAACAGAAATCATGCGATTGATACGATTACAATACACTGTGTTGTAGGTCAGTGCAGTGTCGAGTCACTCGGAAATGTATTTGCCCCTGTGAGCAGACAGGCGTCATCAAATTACGGAATAGGATATGACGGTAGAATCGGAATGTACTGTGAGGAAAAGGATCGCTCATGGTGTTCGTCAAATTCAGCAAATGACCACCGTGCGGTTACGATTGAAGTGGCGTCTGACACAGAACCCCCATATGCAGTTACCGATAAAGCATACAGAGCATTGATTGACCTGTGTGTTGATATATGTAAGCGTAACGGGATAAAGAAGCTGCTATGGAAAGCGGATAAATCGCTTATTGGGCAGGTATCAAAGCAAAATATGACGGTGCACCGCTGGTTTGCCAATAAAGCGTGTCCGGGAGATTATCTCTATGAGCGTCATGGGGCAATTGCGGAGGAAGTCAACAGGCGTCTTGCGGAGGAAAAAACTCTCCCGTATCTTGTCAGAATAAGCGATCCCGACATGAAAATTCGCCGTGGTCCCGGAATCAGCTTTGCCGAAATTGGGCAGTGTACTGGAATTGGTGTTTTCACTATAGTCGAGGAAAAGAGTGGTTCAGGCAGCAAATCCGGATGGGGAAAGCTCAAATCCGGTCTCGGGTGGATTTCGCTTGACTGCTGCACTAAGATTAATGATAAATGATAACAGCAAGATTAATGATAAGTGATAACAGCAATGTAAATTAGCTGTGTATAACCACCAATATTTGACCGAAATATCAGCCTATTATTCTCCGCTCAGTGTCATGAATAAGTGCGCGATATGACTTGATATCCACAGCATAAGACGGTAATATACTGATACCCAGCCAGGAATATACTAAAAAAGGCTGTGGATATCGCCAAAATTGATATGAAAGGTATGGTTATACAGGCATTATGATTACAAAACTCAAAAATATTGAAGCGGAAATTTTCCGTTGTCAGCCGCAGAGAGCGACGAGAAAAAAAGCCGGCAATATCCTGAGGGTAGCGGCATACGCACGAGTCAGCACCTTCAATGAAGAGCAGGAGGAATCGTTTGAAACACAGTGCGCCTATTATGAGAAGCTGATTTCAGCCAATCCGAAGATGACACTTGTAGGAGTATACGGTGACAATGGTGTGTCGGGACTTTCCGCAAAGAGCAGGACGGAGTTTTCGCGCATGATGAGGGACTGTCAAGCCGGAAAAATCGACTTTATCATAACGAGGTCAGTATCGAGATTTTCGAGGAACATGGCCGAATGTGTAGAGGCAGTAAACCGACTCAAAGCACTGGGCATTCCTGTCAGATTTGAAAAAGAGGGTTTAACTACCACGGACCCCGGAAGCGAGATGTTTTTCCATGTGCTTGCGCTGCTTGCTCAGGAGGAGTCTGGAAATCTGAGCCGGAGGATGATTTGGGCAATCGAGAAGCGTGCTGAGATAGGGGATCCGGAAAGAAGATGCCCATACGGATATATGAAAGAGCCGCTGGAAGAAGAACCTGAAAATGACGCAGGCAGAAATTGGGTGATAAATGAGGAAGAAGCGAGGCGTGTGAGAAAAGCTTTTGAAATGACAGCGGCGGTTTGTCCATATGACGTTATTCTTGAGCAATTAAATTTGATTGAACGGGAAGCAGGCACCGGCGTTGTATGGAATCAGATACGATTGCGAAATATGCTCAAAAGTGAGGTTTATCGTGGAGATGTGCTGACTCATAAGACATACGGGCTTGATTATGTATCAAAGAAGCGTGCGGTCAACCGCGGCGAGCGTCCTCAATATTATATTAAGGAGCACCATGAACCGATGGTTCCGATTGAAATGTTTGAGAGAGTGCAGAGTCTCATGAACGCAGGACTTCTGAATTCACTGGCATACCGAAAGCGTGAAAAGTATGAGATGCATACAAAAACAGGCAAAAAATCGTAAAGGGTGGGAAGTTATATGAACATAAAAAGAGAAGAGAGCCGTATGGCGGAAGATTTGCAGATATTCCGCCGAGAACCTGAAAATGACATTGACCGTCAAATTCGTGTGGCAGCGTATTGCCGTGTGAGTACGAACATGAAAATTCAGGAGAGCAACCTTGAGATACAGATGGAATCATTTCGCCGGAGAATCAGCGATAATCCCGGCTGGACACTGGTAGGAATTTACGCTGACAAGGGAATGACGGGAGTCAGTGCCAAGGAGCGTGTGGAATTTCAGAGGCTGATGCAGGATGCAGCTGACGGAAAGATAGATTACATAATAGCAAAGTCAATCTCAAGGTTTGCCAGAAATACGGTAGACGCACTTTCATACACCAGAAAACTGAAGGAAATGGGTGTGGGAGTGTACTTTGAGGAACAGTCTCTTGACACTCTTGCGGCAGCGTCTGAGATTTTCCTTACCATCCACGCTGCGTTTGCTCAGGAGGAAAGTCACAGTTTTTCCGAAAATATGAAGCGAGGCATGAGAAATCGATTTGCCATAGGTGTTCCGAAATGGTCCGATATATATGGGTACCGACATAATGGAGGAGAATGGTTTATTCAAGAGGATGAGGCAGCGGTAGTGCGTGAGATATATCGGCTTTATGCTGAGGGTATGTCGATGATGGATATCCGAGTTGAGCTTGATAAGAGAGGAATTAAGCCGCCGAAAGGAGCGAGGCAGGAAAACGGCAGAGATATGTGGTGGGAGTACTCAATTTCAACAATCCTCCACAGCGAGAAGTACATAGGAGATGTAGAAATGCAGAAGTCATACACTGTAGACTATCTGACACGCAGACGAGTATCCAATGAGAATGCAGACATTCCAAAATATTACAAAAAAGGTCATCATGAGAGAATAGTTGATGATGAAACCAATACATTAGTCAAAACCATACTGATGCTGCAGGACAGGCACTGCGGGGGTATTCAATATCCCTTCTACGGATTTCTTAAATGCCCCTTCTGCGGAGAAAATATGCTGAGACTCAGACTGCCGACGAGGAAATTCGAGCCGGCATGGTTTTGCAGTGACAAATGTGAGCTATATGCAGTCAAGGACAAATACCTCCACCCTGCGGTGATGGAAGCTTATGAAAAAACTGGTCGCAAGGCACCTTCAAATACCGTTGAATACAAATTCCTCTATGACAATGTGGACAGCATAAGCTTTGAAAAAAACAAAAACAAGGTAGACTGGAACACGCTGGTTGTTACCTGGAAATGGGGCGGGGTAACTACAGGAGAAATCTCATATGAGACGCCTTCCGATATTCCATGCACATCTTTAAAAGAAAAAAATGGAGTTGTGATCATAAACGGAGAGCCGGTCACAAGAAAGAGAAATGCCGCCGCATGTATAAAGCGCATTGCCGAATTTATCAGGGATACCGAAATTCAGGATGGCGGGGACATTCCGATTGTGATTTCACCGAGTTGTGTGAGTGCAAATAAAGGGGATTAGGGAATAAAATACGTAGTTGCGAGGGGGAGAGAAAAGATGCCGGTAGTACAAAAAATAGGTGTGAGAGAAGCTTTCAAAAAGAAAAGAGCTGCCGCTTATGCAAGGGTCAGCACAATTAAAGAAAATCAGGAAGATTCGTTTGAAACTCAGGTCAGGTATTATGATACGCTGATTAAGAGCAATCCCAACTGGACCTTTACAAAGATATACTCAGATAACGGATTCAGCGGTGTAAGTGCTGAGAAACGTCCGGGATTTATGGAGATGATTCGTGCAGCTGAACAGAAAGAATTTGACATTCTCTTTGTTCGATCTATCTCACGCTTTGCCAGAAATGTAAAGGAGGCACAGATGTATTGCCGCAAACTGAAGGTTCTGGGGATTGAGGTGCGTTTTGAGCGAGAGAGAATTTCCAGCACTGACACTTCTGCTGATATGGCATTCAATCTTCTCGCAGCCTGCGCCCAGGAGGAGAGCAGGAGTATATCTGAGCGCACCAAGTGGAGCATACACAAACTGCAGGAGCAGGGAATACTACATATTGGAGATAAGGCTCTGGGGTATGATGAGGTAGGTTGATGGGGTACTGACACCGAACGATGAGTCATGGGTTGTAAGAGAAATATTCACAATGTATGTTGATGGTAAGAGCAGAACTGAGATTGCCGAATATATTAACGGTACAGGATTTCTCAGAAAAAAGAAAAATGCGAAACAGTTGACGCGAGCTCATGTAGACTACATACTAAAAAATCCAATATATGTAGGAGACCGTCATTTGCAGAAGCAAGCGCCAAAGAATTACATGAGCCATAAACCTGATCCGAGCCAGCCGTATCAGAGCTATTATTTGAATGATACCCACGAAGGCATTGTGAGCCGTGAGATTTGGGATAAGGTGCAGCAAATGCTTGGTGAAGAGGAGCAGCTGCGGAAGTTAGGAGTGAAACCTAAAAAGGACAGCCATTTCCTTTATGGCAAGATATTTTGCGGTGAATGCGGTGCGCCTATGAAGAGAAGGACGTTGCCATACAACGGAGAAAAAGTGGCGTCGTGGAAATGTGATGAACGAATCAAAGGAAATGGCTGTAAAAATGAGGTTATGAAGGAGGATGAGTTAATTCATATGATTTGCGAGCAGCTTTGTATATCCGAAGAGGGGGATTTAGAGATGCATAAAGATGAAATAGGGCGGATTATATTAAGAGAAAAAAAGGTAGATGTGGTTTTATCCGAATCACGTGAAAATATATAGATTTAGTAAAAATGAATATATTGAGAGCTGTCATCTTTCGGGGTGGCAGCTTTTTTTGCTGAAGGATACGTTAATTATTTGGCGGTTACTGCATTCCACTCGGTAAATCTACTGTATTTTTTTGTAATACTCATGTTAATTTAGCAATTAGTACACTAAATAAAGCTTTACAAATACATCCGACAATCAAAGGACGTATGAATTACGTAAAGATTGACTCTTCTTTAGAGATTATGATAAGAATTTACTTATTTTGGAATTTTTCTGCCTGCAATCTAAACATTTTAGCATATTTTCCATTAAGATTCATTAACTGTTTGTGATTACCACATTCAACAACACGACCATTCTCGAACATGTAAATATAATCAGCATTCTTAGTTGTGGAAAGTCTGTGGGAGATAAATATAACTGCTTTATCTTTTGAAATCTCATCAATATGGTTGTACAACTCGTATTCTGATTTTGGATCAAGGGATGCTGAGGGTTCATCCATTACGATCAGGCTATAGTTATGAGCAAATACTCTCGAAATTGCGATTTTTTGACTTTCCCCGCCAGAGAAATTCATGCCTGTGTTATAAAATTCCTTTGTCAATTCAGTGTTAATTCCATTGTCAAGTCCCATTTCGTGAATATCAAAGGAAGCTTTTTTTAGTGCATCGATAACATTGTATTCTTCAGTAACAGAATATTTGTCGCACAATACGTTCTCAGATAATGGAAGAGCATATAATTGATAATCTTGAAATACTGTCCCAATATTATCACATAAAGTTTCACGGGAATATTCTGAAATATCTCTACCATTATATTGAATTTGTCCGGTTGTCTGTCCGTAAAGCCGAAGTAGCAGCTTAATAAATGTTGTCTTTCCAGAACCGTTATACCCTACAATGGCGATCTTTTCTCCATTTTTTATTCTGAAATCAATATTATGAAGTACTTCTTTATTAGGATAGTATCCAAAAGAAACATTTTTGCACTCCAGTGATTTAAAGCTGTCAAGACTGTTGTTCCCATATTTTAAAGTAGGTTCTGTCTCAAGGAAAACTCTGATTTTTTCTGTGTACAAACCAAGCTCAGAAATACGAACGCCCAGATCAATTACCGCTTGTATTCTTCCACGAAGGTTCCAAAACGCAGAAAATGTAATAGCTATACCTGCGATTGTACCGATACCTTTTACCATGATTTGATATAAAAGAACCAAATAAACAAGTGGTTGCATCAACTTACTAGAAATAGAGAGCGGCAATTCGTATTTTAATCCACGATATCCATACTTGAGCGACATATCTCGTTTTTCTGATAATACCTCACTATATTTATCCAAAAGCGTATCTCCGACATGGCTGATTCGAAGTTCTTTAGCGTATTCTGCAGTATAAAATACACGCTCGTAATATCCTGTTTTTCGATTAATTACATTTGCATCAACATCATACTGATATCTATTTTGAACAATCTTTCTTTGAAGTAAAACCGTTAAAATGGATGTTACAATAGCTAAAAGAGCTAGTACAAAACTTATAGATGCTAAAACAGTCGTAGTAACGCAGATAGAGACTATCATAGTGATTGTACTAGATATTGTCTGCAGCAATGCTGAAATTTGTGAATCAGTGCGATTCATTGTCCAAACGAAGTTATTGTAAAATTCATTCTGTTCATAACATGAAAGATCAAGTTTCCCAGCATGGTCAAAAAATTGTGTATTTAGTTCAGTTTGTAATTGTTGCTGATATATTGGTCGAAGTACATTTCTGTATAATTGAAACCAAAGTTGATGAAGTAATGCAACTACAACAATAATTCCGATAATTATTAAAATATAATCAAACGTTTTTTCAAATTCGAGCGCATCATAAAAAAATTTTATAAAAATTACGTCGGCGGAAGTAAATACTCCCATAAGAATGCCTTGTATAACTTCCAATAAAATGAGTTGTGGAGAATATTTTCCGGCTATTTTTATCAAATACAGAATATTATAAATAGTATATTTACGCTTCATTGCTTATATCTCCTGGTAGTCTTTGGATTGAATACGGAATAATTCTGCGTACAAACCATTTTTTTCTATCAATTCACGGTATGTCCCACACTCGGCAACACAACCATTTTCAAGATATATTATCCTGTCTGCATTGACTGTAGAAGACAATCTGTGAGAAATTAGAATGACTGTTTTGTCAGACGCCATATTTAGCATACGTTCATACATTTCATGCTCTGAAATCGGGTCTAGAGCTGACGCAGGTTCGTCAAGAATTACGATATCGCTGTTTTTCAGGTAAACATGTGAAAGTGCAAGCTTTTGCTGCTCGCCACCTGACAACATTTCTCCGCTATCGTCAATTTCCTTATCTAAAAGCGAGTTTATGCCTTTACTCATCATGGAAATACGTTGAGACAAACCACTTTTTTCAATAGCACGACTAACAGTTTCATCGTCTGATTCAATGCCCAATTCCACATTCTCCTTTACAGTTAAAGAAAAATGCTTAAAATCCTGTAAAACGACTGAATACATATCTCTTATAGATTGTAAAATCAAATCGTTATAATTATCTCCATTAAGTAAAATATCGCCTTCGGTTGGAGTATATAGGCCAAGCAAAAGCTTTATCAAGGTCGATTTTCCGGCTCCGTTTTGTCCAACGATTGCAACTTTTTCGCCTTTTTTTATATGTATGTCTATATCATTCAGTGCAAATTTATCTGAACCGGGATAGCTGAATGACACATTTTTCATTATTATGTCCCCAAAAACAGCATTTTTTTTCGTTTTGTTGTTTTGTTGTGTCTGATTGTCTTCTAAAAATTTACACAAATCCTCTGCGTATAATGAATTTTCGTGTAAAGAGCTTATCATTTCCAAAATATCATTAATCGAATCATAAATATTCTGAAGCGTACTAACAATAATTAGACAGTCCCCATACTGCATAGTTTTGGCTACCACAGTTTTCCATGAGGCATAAATGAGAACGGCATATTCTGATAAGACTTTATTGACAAAAGTTTCAATTATAAAGATAATCGCTACTTTCAATCCTTCGTGCTTGTAAACTTTAACAATTCTATCTGACGCATCACGAAAACGATCCAAAAGAGGTTTGCGGATATTGGTAGTTCTTATATCTTTTGCATATAGATTTTGATAAAACACACGGAGAACATACCCTTTTTGTCTATTTATATCAGAAATTTTATGATTTGAATCATAGGTAATTTTATTTCGCAAATTACGAAATGAAATTGTAACAAATGGCAAAAAAGCAAATAAAAGTGTAATAGGGTCAATAATCAATGAAAGCATACCGGAAAATATCAGTGTGATAAGCGAACTAATAAAATTAGCCGTCATATCAATTATACCGTTTATTCTACCTGCACACTGTGACATTGTAAAGGTATATTTGTTGTAATAATCTGTGTCCTCGTAACAAGATAAATCCACAGAAAGTGCTTTGCTAAATAGCTTTTTTTTTATTGTAACCTGAAGTTCATAAGATAAATTTGCATTGAGTTTAACATGAATTGATGATAAAATCACTTGACTTATTATAATTCCGGCACACATAATCCCCAATACGATAGCACTGTCACGAAATTTTCCGCCACTTTGTACATTATTTATAGCATACCGAAGAAAATACAAGTTCGCAATTGATATACCGGAATTTACAACTGAAATGCATGTTTTCCAAATCAAAAATTTATATGCATTTGGAAAAACATCAAAATATAAATAAAAACAGTTTTTTATCGTTTTCATTTTTTCTCCATAGTTATTAAAATTCTAAAAATTAATCCGCAATAGATTTAAATAATTCTACTTTTCCAATGATATTCTCTTTCGGAATTTTGAATGGGTCTAAATTAATATAATGTAGATTTTTGTAAGCTTTTATTTTCACAAACTAATATGCTAATGAAACTTTTTTCTATATATAATTGACTTTTCAAAAATACTTTAACATTAAATAAAAAATTGACCAGTCAGATAACTTCATAAGTATAATCGACTGATCAATTCTTTATTGGAAATATTTAACATCTATCTATATGCCTGCTTTAATTATGCTATGAATCTTGAAAGATAAACACCAAAATTTATTTTTTAATCAGTCTTTACATTTACCGCTATCAGCATGAGAACAGAAGCTATTTTGGTTTGGCAATATGATCCCCAACAGAGATCTAACAACAATAATTCAACGATATCAAATAATTATTCGGTTTAAATTTCTGGTGCATGATATCTCTTTCATTTGTAATCCTCCTAAATAATATTTTTTACCAAGAGTAATCAAACTTTAATATACTTCTTTGCCTGTCTAATCAAGTGGAAACCACATGACAGCGCTGTATTTTTAGATGCAGCGTTTTTTGCGTTACTCCAATATGCAATATGGTTATTATCACGAGCATATTTTTTATAAGCTTCAGCTAAATTTTTGCCAATTCTGAGTTTTCGCTTTTCAGGTTCAACATAAATATAGTCGAGATCAAACACATCGGGCAGAATCTGAGTAAAAGACAAATATCCAATAATTTTTTCATTGTCAAATGCACCTAAAATGTATCCTTGTTTCTTTGTAACGAAAATATCAAACAATATGTGAAGCGGAGGTCTGTCCTTTTCAGGTTTTGCAGTAATTGCTTCAAATAATTCCTTATCGGCAGGTTCGAGTATTTGAATATTATCACAAATATACTCTGGAGACTGTTCAGATTCAGAGAGATAAATATAATCTTCAAGTGTCTGTTGGTATTTCAGAAAAGCACCAAGCGCACAGTCAAGATCAGCGGAATGTTCTTCAGATAAATTTTGAATGTCAATTAAAACGCTTGGATTTGTGCATTTTTCGTTTATCAAATCTACAAGTGTTTCAGTATGCAATGCGTTACTCATAGGAACTACAGTGACATAATCAGTGTCCTTTGTCATATTTATAAATATAATGCATTCGGAATCCTCATAGCATTCAAGCGGTTCTTCTTCCTTTATTAAGTAATTCAGAGAATCTGCATCAATAATAAATTTCGGACCGCCACGCAACAATATTTTGAGGGCCTCATTATTTTCAATTCTTTTCATAAAAATTTTCCTTATTTAATTCTTTTATAATTTCTATCCAAATCTTCTAAAAAACCCATTCCAATTAAATCGCGCTTTAATGTACAGTAATCGTCATGTATTTTTACAATTTCAGAAACAAGTTCTTTTTCGGTATAAATTCTTCCGAATTCAAATTTTGATGCAATGTACGCAATTATTATTTCACGCTTTTTTAATTGTGATGGAATTTTCTTCAATCTTCCGTATTCAAAGAAACTTTCAATAACCTTTTCCTCATAGCCAGTACTTTCATCGTAAGCAATAGCGGATTTTATCAGTGCACCTATTTGAGTATCCATGATTTCTCTGTTAATGGAATAAATTATATAGTGTTGAATTTTTGTGCTGGATACAAGTCCAGCTTTTTCAAGTTTTTCCATATGATAAGTTACTGTAGGAGCTGTGATATTCAGCTTATCGGCAAGGTATTGCGTATAACTATCCTGTTTTAGCAGAATACTGACAATTTTCAAACGTGATTCATCTGCCAAAGCTTTGAACACTGCAACGGCTTCATTTTCCTGTTTATTTGAAATCATTTGTTGTAATTATCTCCTGATTCCCACATTTTTTGCCAAGATTCAAGTAAATCACTCAATATATCTACAGCCATCTGACATTCGAAAATATTTTCTATTTGTTTGTTATCCTTAGCTTTTTTCAGTTCATTCTTTTTTTTGTCGTAAAAAGTTGTTCTTACCATTTGTACGGCATGGGCATACACAAGAAAGGATTCTTTGGAGTCTTGATTGCTTTCTTTGTCAAACCAATCCTTTTTGTCTATAAAATAAGAATTATTCGAATTATTGAAGACTCTGCTTTCTCTTACTGAATAGTATTTTTCATCATAAGATTGTCCTGAAAATTTCATATTAACCATTTTGGCTGCCTGTCCGAGAAGACTGATACAGATATTGTATGCTTTTAAAGCTGTTTTTTGAGATGTATCTAATATAGACGATTTTGATAAGAGTTCATCCTTCATATTATTTACAATGTTCAGCATATTTTTCTCCATTATTTCTCCGCACATATCTTACTCCTTAATTTTATTATCAATAATGCAATTATATTTAGATTATTATCTTACTATAATTGCATTATACAACTAACTTTTATCTTTGTCAATACACATTTTAATTTTTTCGTTTTGCAGAAAATTGGAATAATACAATAAAAGTACAGTTGACATAGCGAAGAAAAAATGAAAAAATAAAGAAAAAACAAATGGGGCGAG
>CALWTV010000224.1 GCA_944384555.1 uncultured Clostridia bacterium
CAGTAGTGTAATCCATTCATCCTTAGTAAAATTCACGCGGGCATCCTTGATCTCATCCAAGTCCAAATTAGGCATCTGAATGGGTTTCAGAGACGCAATTTCAAAAGGAGAATCATATCTGGACTTCTTCTTTTTGATTTTCTTCTTTTTCTTCTGATTGCCAAAGATGTCTTCTGCTTCTGTTTCATCCTCAGGATTTATCTTGTCAAGCCCAACATAGGAAATCTTTACAATGCACCAAATACCACCTACGAGCAATTTCTCGTTATGTACTACCAGATCAGATGAAACCTCGAAGGGATCCATGCGAAGATTTGTAAAACGAGCAACATACTTATCCTCGCGATCATCCAACACAACAGTAATTTTATCAATTACTGTGTACTGCCCGTTTTCCTTAATCTTGGACTTCACGTATTCGCTCTGATCAGGCCGCACATAATTTTCGCTAAGGATTTTTCTGATTTTCTGAAGACCCATCTCGATTTCATCTTCGTCATCTGTAGCACAATACATACCAAGCAAATATTCCAAAACGTATGTTGGTACATTTGCTCCTTTTTTCATCATCATAGTAAGGTCTTTCCGAACGACTTTACCAGGAAAATTATCCAATACTTTAAGATCAAAATCCGTCATGAAAATTTACCCCTTTACTTGTAGGTATTACTTTTGTGATGTTATATCAAGCAAAACTTTACTGATTTTTTATCCCTATATATTTCTGCCCACCAATACTAACTGTATCACCTGCAATATTGATGCCGTTTACAATAATTTGCTTTAAATTCTCGCAATCTGCAAAACAATACACTGGTATATAGCAATTAGGGTTTTCAACGATAACTCGCTGAAGGCCGCTACATTGATAGAAAGCATAGTTTTCCATACCAAGCACAGTTGCCGGTATCACAATCTCGTTTACCAGATCACCAAGATTCATAAATGATTTTCTTTCTACGCATATAATCGGTTTTCCTTCAATTTCCGCAGGAACACTGATTGAAGGGAGTAGAGTCTTACATTTCTTCAAAATCAAGCCCGTTTGTCCACGATACATATTTTCAGAAAAGCTAAAGTGTTTTCTCCACTGTTGCAATGTGGTTGCTTTTTCATTTGTGTTCTGCTTTACTGTATTTGCTTTTTCTGTAGCCATGTGATCCGCAATTGCCATAATGGCAGGCTGGCTTTGAAGGTACGCATCACCACGTGCTTTCTGGGAAATAAAATCGACTACCTTTTTTGCCGTTTTTTCTGTGAAGTTGGAATTGCCATTAACATATTCCATGGCAAGTCTTCTCTTGTCATCTATCGCTAGTTTGGAGAACATATGGCTCACAATATAGAAATCCACATCGCGAATAATTTTCGGCTTATTTTGTGTTCTGTGATGGTCGATGGCCTTTTCATATTTTTCCCGTTCTTCTTTGTACACCATCGAGTATTCACCTGTAGCTGCCGGCGTAATAATCAAATAATCAGCACTCTTGACGGCTTTGGCTTTTACTGTTCCCCCGTTGCTTTCGATATATTTTACCAAAGCATCATAGCTGGGACATATTCCATAGTTGGAAAGACGCGCAATAGCAAACTGTCTTCCTGCAATTACTAGAGCGTCAGGATTTTCAAACACTAAATCATCAAATGAATTCTGTTCTATATACTTAATCGTATCTCTTAAGTTTACAGTTGCCATATTTTTCTCCTCCATTTCAAGAAATAACGAGCAATATATTATGGGTTATTAGAATAGATTTGTATATCCTTCACCAATACAACATTGCGTTACACAAGGGTTACTCTTCTTGAATATAATTAAGTGCGTACTTTTCTTTGGAAAGTCTCGTGGAATAAACGGGAATACCGCCCAAACGATCACGGCAGATTTCTTTTATGTGTTCTTTAATACACCGTTTCATTTTTGGACCAAGATACACCGCTTTGACACAATCTACAACAGAAATCTGTTGACTATCTATATGATAGAATTCCTCTAGCTCATCTTCTACATCTTGAGCCTCATTATGCATTTGTGGATACATAACTAAAATTCGCCATTCTTTTTCATATGCCCACGACATTGATTTTGATAAAAACAGCGACATTATATCTTTTAACCAATCGCATTCATTAGGATAATATTTCTCCTCGTTTATTCGTTTCAAATCTTTATGTTCAGCAATAACCCACTCTAAATGTCTGCTTGTAGATCGTTTTGCCGAATAATATACAGGATATAAATGGAACAACAAAGTTTCTGACAATTTGCTAAAATCATATTCAACGCACATACCTGAATAGTTATCTGCGTAATGCGCCCACATCAATAAACTACTCTTTTCCTCAGAAAATGATTTTAGAAATGCAATATCGCTAATATTCTCAATGCCGTCAATTACCTCGTCGCTGATTTCACATGACAGACCCTCGAAAACATCATTCATATTTCCTGAAGGGGTCAAATACAGGCTTTGTGTTTCTAATGCACGGATATTGTAATAATCCGCAGAAGAGTAGCGAAATAAACGCGGAATTGCTTTCTTATATTTCAAAACAACATTCTTCGAAAAATTTAGCAGTTCAAAGTCATATATTGTGTCATTTGTTGAAGTTATAAATACCTCGTTAAACTTTTCCCTAATCATATTTCACCTTAATCAGTCCGGCGTAATCTATGAATTTAATCGCAATAATAAATTGGCACTGTAATTATAGTTAATTCCACACATACATTAGTAGCAAAGCAACAGCCCAATACACTTCATTTTTCGTCCGAAATATATTGGATAATATCTCCAAAATCAACGTCAATTGCACCGCAAA
>CALWTV010000225.1 GCA_944384555.1 uncultured Clostridia bacterium
GGCTGCGGTACAATTATTTTCCATCTTTGCACCAGAGGTAAAATGCCGACGTTTTTAGGTTCATCATTTGCGTATATCGCGGCGCTATGCGGAATCATTGGAAATGAGGCATACGGCGCAACGAAAAATGAACAGATATCAGCTGCACTTGGCGGAATTATTGCGTCAGGTATGATATATTTGATACTTGCGCTGCTGATAAAGATTTTCGGCAGAAAATTTATAGACAAGCTGTTTCCGCCAGTAGTCCGCGGCGTTGGAATAACGTTAATCGGACTTAACCTTGCCAGTGCGGCAATAAATAATGTCCAAAACAACAATGGTTTTGAAATATTCTCTGCCGGCTATTATTGGAGTTGGGGAATCGCACTTGTGGTAGTGCTTACTGCGGTTCTGCTGTCCAGCTATGGCAAGGGAATGTTAAAAATGGCGTCTATCGTAATTTCTCTTGTGGTTGGATATGTTCTCACTTTAATATTGACAGTTTCCGGAATAGCGCCTGCCGCTCTCATGGATATTACAAAAATTTCACAGCATCAGCTTTTAGAAATACCTAATTTCACATTTCCTTCATTTAACTGGCAGGCGATACTTGCGATAGCTCCGATTGCAATAGTTACATGTGTTGAACATGTAGGCGATGTATACGCAAATGGAGCAGTAGTCGGACGCGATTTTGTTGATGACCCGGGACTTCACCGTACAATGGTTGGTGATGGACTTGCTACTATATTTGCCGGACTAATCGGTGGACCTTCAAACACCACTTATTCGGAAAATACCGCGGTACTTGCGGCTACCGGAAACTACAATCCCGCATCTTTAAGAATTGCGGCGCTTATTGCGATTTTAGTAAGCTTTTTTGGATATGGAATCGGCGTAGTTGAAACTGTACCGAATTGTGTGCTCGGCGGAGCCTGCATTGTACTTTACGGAATGATAGCGTCAGTGGGTCTGCGTACACTCGTTGAAAATCACGTTGATTTTACTAAAAACCGTAATCTTTCCATTGCCGCAGTTATGCTTGTGCTTGCAATGGGCGGCGCAGTAATCGGCGTTTCGCAAATCAGCTTTTCCGGAATCGGTCTCGGAATTATTGTCGGAATAATATTGAATTTGATACTTCCGGAAGTAAAAACTGACCATAAATCTGAGTTAATCGCTCACTCTGTCAAGGAATCCGAAATTATAAACGAGAAAAAGTAAATTTTAATCTAAAGCAAAAAAGGGGATATGCCGAAAAATCAATTGGCATTTCCCCTTATTTATTTAAAAGACTCAATTTTTGATTGTACGATGACTTTTAAGCCAAACGCCTTTGAAATAGAATATAAGCGACATAGCGGCGGCAATAATCCAACCGACAGGCCATGACCACCAAATCCCGATATATCCGAAATTATCTGAGAAGATGTATGCGAGAATTACGCGCAGAAGTAAATCGGTAAAGGTTGCCACCATAAAGTGATTCATTGCTCCGGCACCACGGAGTACACCGTCAGATATGAGCTTCATAGATATAACCGCATAAAAAGGAGAAACTATCGAAAGAAACAGAACTCCTGATGTTAGTGCTCCGGCACTCTCTGAATTCATAAATATATTTACCATAGTCTCACCCATAAAGGAATAAATAAGAGTGAACGGTATCGCGATACATAAAATCATGATAACACCGCCGCGGTAACCCTGCTTTACACGGTCAGATTTTTCGGCTCCCATGTTTTGTGCGGTGAAGTTTGACATTCCGTTACCTAAAGTGGTGAAAGAGGTAATCGCGAAATTGTTCAGCTTTATAGCTGCGGCATATCCTGCCATTACTTCCGCGCCATAGCTGTTGATTATACCTTGTATAATAATATTTCCTACGGAAACAAAGCTCTGCTGCAAGATACTCGGTATTGCTATTCTCGAAATTTCACGCAGCATCATGCCGGAGAAAATTTTATGTTTTTCTGTACATTCAATTTTTTTCATTCTGGCAAGTACAGTAATAAATGCGAGTATACAGCTTATGCTTTGGCATATGAAAGTCGCCCAAGCAACGCCCGCAACACCCATTTTAAACTGGCAAACAAACCATATATCCATAAAAATATTTGCCACAGAAGAGGCCGCGAGAAAGAAAAATGGTGTTTTTGAATCTCCGAGTGCGGAAAAAATTCCGGTTGATATATTGTAGAAGAATAAGAAAATCAATCCGCCTGTATATATGTTGAGATATGTAAGCGTATCAGCCATTAAATTTTCGGGGGTATTCATAAGCCGCAGCAGAGAAGGAGTAAGCGTAAAGCCAAGCAATGTGAGTACCGCACAGAGTATAGCGGTTGAGATAAAAGTAGTATTTACTGCGGTTTTGAGACTGGAATTTTGCTTTGCGCCAAAAAATCGCGATACCACAACCGAGCAGCCGATATTGCAGCCGAAAGCGAACGCTAAATAAATTAACGTGACTTCATACGAGTTACCGACAGCGGCGAGTGCGTGTTCACCGATATATTTTCCGGCAACAAAGCTGTCCGCGATGTTGTACAGCTGTTGGAACACGATACTTCCGAAAAGCGGAAGCGAAAATTTCCATAGAACAGTTGAAGGATTGCCTATAGTTAAATCTTTAACCATATAAAAATAAGTTTGCTCCTTTAAAAAATCGTTTATTATTAAAAAATGATACCATAAATTTATTACTAATTCAATCAAATTAAAATTCGCAAATATTAAGACTTTTAATTTGTTTTTGAAATGATTAGTTTGATTTATGGGATTGATTCATATATTTCTGATATATAAATCCGAAAAATTACTTCACACGGATAAAAATACTTTAAAAAGCAAAAGCATTATTTAAAATAAGCGACTATACAGTTTTTTGATAAAATTATTTGTTTGCTTAATAGTAGGACAGAAATACGGCTAATAATTGACAAAAGCTATATATCATGATAAAATAAAACAATAAGCAGAACAAAATCGCGAAAGAGTGTTTTTAAATAAAAAAGGATATGAGAACATATGAGCAAATCTGATGATTTTTGGAATTTAAAATATAAGCCGCCCCGAATGAATACTTCACCGACTGCCGGACGTCACAGCACAGAGCCTGTGGATATAATTGACGATGATTCAGACGAAACGGAAACGGAAAAATCACTTGCAATTCCGCCCAGAGCAGAAAAAAATAATGATTTTAATCAGTCAAACAATACATTTCAATTAAAACAAAATAAAGGTTTACAGAATACCCAGACACCGTTCAGAAAATATAAAGTTTCAGAAGAAAACCCTGTTCTGCATGAGAATGATAAGTATTCGCTTGCGTCATCATTAGGCATGAACATAAAAAAAACCGGCGCGGTAAATCCCGGTCAGACAGTACATACACCGCTTAAGATTTCGGAATATGAATCCGGCTCAGGGCTTATCCGCAAGGTTTCTGTTTATAAATGGCCGTCAAAATACAATTTTTATGAGCAGTTTTGCCGTGACGCCGCTAAATATTTTGACTGGCACGGACGGGAATGCCCATATGAAAAATTTTTCTCCTATATTCCGCAGTACAGTCAGCTAAACCGTGAACAGCTCGAATATTACCTGTGGTGGCGTGAAAACGCGAGAGAGGGAAAGTATCTTGACGCAGATTTTAGCTATATTCTTCTATATATTTATGAGATAATCAATCTCCCTGAAAAAGTAAAGCCGGAGGACGGAATTCGTATGATGTGCCGCATTTGGCTAGCATACCGAGAAAAGCATGAACGGCTTGATAAATATATGTCCGAATGGGTCTGTGATTACGGTTTGATATACGGACTTGAACCGCCGCTCGATATAATCAGGGATATATTTCCGAAAGTTGCGCAGACTGCCTCGCTTAAGGAATATTATATGCGTTCTGAAAATGATGGAGACGATTCCATGTTCGGAGTTATCGCGGATTTTGCCTCAATTTACAGTTGGAGGAGCAGTAAATTCGTAAACAAGGATACTCTCCCGATATATGAAAAGCATATTGCAGGCGCGCTCGGCTATCTCATGCGCAATAAAAAACTGAATGAAGTAAAATCAAATGGTGGTTCAGACGCGACTAACAGTATAAATGATTCTTTTTGCGAAATTTTCCCGAAAGATGTACTGCGTATTGTGAAGATTTCGCGTGACGCATTCTGCGAAAGTTTATGCGCGTATAATATCAAACGCCGTGTTGACGAAGAATATATGTTGCTGACACGTTCTCATGAAAAAAAAAAAAAAATCACTGATATTGTAAAATACAGCGAAAATAA
>CALWTV010000226.1 GCA_944384555.1 uncultured Clostridia bacterium
ATTTTTCACTTGACAAATACAACAGTACCACCTTTATAATATTCATTATTATAAGTAGCATCTTGCTGTACATCCATAAACAAATAAGAAAGAGAAGATATATCTGTTCTTACTTTGGTAATAGGAACTACGTATGCCATATTTTCATTGAGAATATTGCACACAATAGCATGGACATGTCCACCCATAATTTCACCAGGAAGGTGAGAACCATAGTTCACATCAACAATATCTCCGACCGAGAACTCGATAATAGGTTTTGAGTAATATCTTATAGAGATTTCGAACATGCATGTGAGAATATAATCACCAATCTCCTTTTCAGTCGCATGTCTGTTATACAGGGCCCAATATGCAGTTTTGAGAAAACTATTTATGCGGTTTTCGACATATTCGTTTTCAAACTCAACCTTTTTGATAATTAAATCATCTTCGGATTGAGGGTTCAAAACTGTAGGCTGTTTTTCTGTGCTTTCTTCAAAAGTGTTGTCAATCTCAACTCCCAGGACTGTATAATAGTTATCAACCAATTCTATAACTGAATCAATCATGGTATCATTGACATTTTCGACAGCTACGAAGCCATTTTCGAGATCAAGATAAATCCGACAAGAGATTTTATTAACCTCTTTAATCAACGAAACGACTGAGCAATCTTTGGGTGAACTTACTTTAAATGTTAGTTTTTTCATAGTCAACCTCCTGTTTTAATAAAAAATTATTAACCAACCGAATGAAATCAATCGTAGGAGCTTTTCGGAAACCGAATGTTTCTTTAACTCTCGCAACGATTAAGCGTTTTATTTCTTCCTTATCAATGCTTTCAGTTCGAGAAACGCTTTCAGATAAAGTTTCAAGGTTAAAGTAAGCATCTTTAGGAGAAGTAATAATTGCTTTGAGTAAATACTGAACACCATTTTTCTTAAAATCAAAGCCAAACAATTCAAGAATTCTATGTGCTTTAACTTCATCCGTAGAATAGTTTTGTGAAATTTTCAATAGTTCATTAATATCGACAAACGATAACAACTGAACCTGAACCATATTCACATCTTTGCGTTCTTTAGGTACAGGCCTATCTACAGAAACCTTTTCTTTTTTTACAATGCTTTTGACCTCTCTGCTTAAATGTAACGAAATATCAATCTTCTCCTGAAGCATTGTCATAAATTCAGGTGTTAATGTTCCGAGATATTTACGTAGTCTGGTTTTGTCAACTGTTTGAATCTGCTCTGCCATAATTACATTTTCCTCTGAACCCACTCTTGCAAAATCGTAGTCAATCATGTTTTGAGAAGAAAATGTGCAATGATAATGAACTGGAAGTATTTTCTTATGCTCTGTCGTACAAGCAATCACGATTGTAGTGGGAGAATGTAAATTTCCATCATCGTTTTGTATAACGATTGCATATCTTTTGAATCCTTGCTCACTACCATAAGGCTCTCCAAAATCGCACAGATATACTTCACCGCGTTTAACTTCGGAATAGATCAAATCATATTCGGAAGGATGATGCGATAAAGTAGGGGGTGTTTGTGGAGTTTCAACCTTTTTAAGTTCTTCCACAACTTCTCTCTGGGTACGTTCATCACTCTTTATAAATGAAGTTTCTTTAGGAACATCCAATGGCTCTTTACTTATAAAGTTTTGAATAACATTGATCTCAATGCTACCACAAAGTTGGTTAAGCAACTCATCAGAAACATCACCATCCAGAGTGATTACCGAATCAGTTATTCTTGCTTTAACATTATATTTCACAAGCAGTTTACTAATCCGGCAGATGTCAATGGCTTTTGTTTGCAACTGTAACACTATGTAGTCCTCCTTTTTGAATATTTTTTTGGTTTGCTAGTTACAATATCGCTTGTAATATCACACTCCTTTATATAGACATTTGTTACATTCATAGAAAAAATATCATCTATGAAAGTTACAAAATTATGTAAATATAATACCATTATTTTTAAAAAAAATCAATGGTATTACAATTACATAAGTCGATTTTTGTGACTGGTACGTAAAAATGTCCCATATTTTTTTGAGTTAATAATATACTGTGATTTTGAAAAATTGTTTGACAAATTCAAATTAATATGTTATTATTTAATTACAAAATAAATGAACATTGAGTCGCAGTTGTTCAAGAGTAGTCGTATGTGTACCGTAACTACACATACTTTTTTATGCTAAAAATAGAGTAGGACCGTAACTTCCCACTCTACCGACTATGTATTGCTACTCTTTAGTCTTAACATTTTTTGTATCTTGCACTTGTTGTTTTTGTTCTTGTTGTAGTATGATGTTTTTTCTTTTTCTGCCATTAACTGCTCTACTAAATGCAAGATTAAGTCGCAATGATTCAAGAGATAGCCCCCTTTCCGCCCTTTAGAAAGAGCTAGCCTTTCGTTTAGCGTAAGGTTGCGATTATCTTATAATATATTTGCTAAAAAATCAAGCGAACATTTATAAATTATACAAAAAGATGTTCTCTTAAATTATTCTCATCAAATACCCATAAATTAATTTTTTACCTTCTTTAATTTCTGTTACCTTTATTAACACATTATCTAAATAATGTGG
>CALWTV010000227.1 GCA_944384555.1 uncultured Clostridia bacterium
ATAGTTCTCTCGGAATGCTGACACCAAATGAAAAAGAAGAAATGTACCAAGCACAGCTCTAAGCAGCTGTACTCGGGACATTTTCTTTATAATTTGTGTCCACTTCCTTGACTATAGTGCAGTATAAGCCATTGAATCTGCTTGTCACTACTATCGACATAGAGCTCAGCGTATAAATCATCATTATCCACATATTCTTCTGGCAACAGTCCTTCAAAATATTCGTAAAAATTTACATCTTCTATAATATCTTCTCTTTTTTCTCCATTTTTCATATGAATAGTAATAGCAACAAAGCTACTACTGCTCGAATTTGTTACAAAATCAGTTCTGATTTTCATAAGTTTTCCCCCTTTTATTTGCGACTTTTTATTTTTTTATAGTTACTGCTACAAAAAACAATCTCTGGCATCAATGGACATCCGCCCATGCAAAGCTCCCTTTTTGTACAGTCTGGACATGCTTCACGCATATAATTTCGAAAAATATCAAAGGCTGCACTATTCCATGCTTGCTCTATTGTCATATCTCGCAAAGAAATCTCAAATCTTTTCTCTTGATCAAAACTACATGGAACCATAACTAAATCCGGACCAATATAGCAACTATAACGACCACCTTCACAAGTATCCAATGATTCAGGCAAAATATTATGGCAAAAGTTTATCGCTCCAGGAACATTACAACTGTCCATGCCAACTTTAAAGCGATGCTGTGTTTCAAAGCAAGAAAAAAATTCAGCTACTTTTGGATCATCTATAGAAAGCATATTTTCTTTTGTTCCTTGACCCGCAGGTTTGTGCAATAGGAATATAATCGCATTTACACCAATAGGAAAATTATCGTTTTGTAGCCGAGCAATCGCTTCATCAATACTATTTTTTCCCAGAACATAATGTATGTTTGTTTTAACGCCTGCATCAAGAAACATATTTATCGCATTTAATGTATAATCGCTTCTATACCAGCTCACTGCAACAGCTCCACAGTATTTTTTGCATATTTCAGCAATTTCCGGCGTTATTCCAAATCCAGATGTTGTGAAATTCGGAACAATATTATTTTCTCGACATATTTTAAGCAGCTCTTCAAAATGCTCATGCTGATCAGGATCACCTCGTCCGCCAAGAGCAAATTGATTGCATCTCCCCTTTGACTGTTCAGCAATCCACCTAAAATCATCAACAGTCATATTAGGTTGTTCAATAAACATTCCGCTTTGGTAGCATCCTATTCCCGCTTTAACACAAAGTCCAGTTTTACCATGAATGCAATGCCCCATTACACCTACATCAATCAAATGTGGATATGATGCCATAAATGGATCAATACCGGTATCCTTCCCGTTTTCATCTAATATCCCCGTACGGACATATACCCCCGTCTCCGTATCAAAAGCTGATTTAAAATGGTACTTTTTATCATTAATTATATATCGCAAATGCACCACATCCTTTTATGCTACATTAGATATAATCGCTCCGGTAAATATATCTATGACGGTAACGATTAATTCAATAATTTCATTTTTTTCTTTATCTTAGTTTTATCGTTTTCACACCTAATTCAGTGCAGTCATAAGCATTTGCACCATATTGATTGCAAAGATTATTTGGTTGAATCAGGATGGCTGAAAACAGCTCCATTAACATATCCTCAAATTGCCTCTGTTCAATTCACACATAATTTACTATTCGTTCTCTATGTTATCTCATTTAATATCTTTTGTAACATAACCAAATCACTTTTGCTAAATGAGTCCGGATCAACATTACAAGCAATACAAGCGTTTCGCAATTCAGCATAGTCAATCACATCACCAACATTGTCCGCCAAATAATGTGCCACTTGATATATATATCCTTCACTAGTATTCATATATCCCGCTTCTTCCATTGCCACCAACTGCCAAGTTTCAAACATATTATCCCCCCTATATTCTGATTTCAGGGCAATTTAACATTTCAGCATACTCTTGCTTACAGGTGAAAAACAATACTTGATGACGCTTAGCACATTCTTTGACCAATTCGCACGCTTGAATTGTACGTTCAGCATCCATATCTGTAAAAGGATCGTCAAAAATAATAATTCCTCCACCATCAGGGAATAAATGATCCAACACTGCCAGCCTAAATGCCAGAAAAACTGTTTCTTTTGTCCCTTCTGACAGCTTTTTATAGTCAAGCTTACGGTTGTCGCTATAGATATTCATATTAATATTGTTTGCTTCAGGAAATTCAGAAGAAACTTTACCTTCAGAGATGATCTCAAGATACTGCGCAAAACTATCAGCTATATCTTGCATGGGATTGCTTTTGAGTTTTTCTTTCTGTTCATTAAATACCTCTTGAATATGTTTCCAATGCTCCAGTAAACTTTTCGTCTCATTGAACTTTTGTTCACTTTCTTCAACTTTTTCTTTTAAATCGCCGGCGCTATTTTCTCCATATTTCGCCAATTCAATTTCTGCTTTTGTTTTATCGTCATAAGCATTATCACGTTTTTCTTGAAACTTATCTACTTTATCCTTTAATTTTTCTCTATATTCTTTTATGTCTGTTACATCACGATATTGCACAGGAATATCCTCAATAGAATAACCAGATTCACTTTCTGCTTTTTCTAACTGGTTTTCAGTTTCTTTCACTTTTTCTCCAAGTTTACCTATATCTATATATATTTTACTGTAATCTTCAATTCTTCCTTCCATTTTGCCTTTAAATGAAATGATTTCATCACTGCCACATACTTCTTTGATGTTTTGATCTATTTCATCTTTTGTGCGAACAGCTATGGTACTGTTATTTACTTTTGCCTCAAGCTCAGCAAAGTCAATGCCGCTAAGTATTAATTTTAGTTTTTCTTCATTAGAAGTAATTATGCTCACTGCATTGTCAATGAATTTTTTTAGATTTTCTAATTCTTCTAAATCCGCCACATTATACATACCAAATATATGCTTAACTGACTCTTCTTTTTCTTCAATATCGCTTTCTATTGCCTTCACATCTACGCCGAAAGGGGATAGCTGCATTTCCATTACATCGGGAATTGTAATATTTACTGCTTCAGTAATAGAAAATTTATCATCACTCACATTTATTTTTTCACCGCTTACACAAGATGTGACCTTTAAAGTATTATCATTGAACATCCTAACAGCAGCGGTTAAATTCATGCCGCCAAGTTTACTCTTAAGCTTGTCTATTTCACGTTGTAAGTCTTTCACTTTTTTTATATCTTTTTCATCAGGATATTTTTTGTCAGCAATTTCGTTATTTTTAGCGGTTATTTCATCAACTATTTTCTTTGCCTCATTGTATTTGTCTTTAGTTTCCCATGCATCTTTTTCATTCTTTAAACTATTGGCCTGTTCCAATGCATTGTTATATTTAGGCCAATTTAATAATACATCTTTTTCCTTCTTTAGTTCCTTTTTCAGGATTTCAATATTTTGATTTCTCCATTTATAGTTTTCCAAAATTGGTGCATAATTATCAAAGTCCTTATAATCCTCTTGCGCTTTTCTTAAATCAAATTCACTTTTTTTGTAATTTTCTGCTGTCTTATCTACCAGTTCTTCCTGTTCCGCAATTTTTTGAAATTTAACCTTAGCATCTTCCCAAGCATAATATGCGCTTAAAATTTCACCTAAATCTTTTTCCCAACGCCCTATCTTTACTCTTTTCTCAGGTCTATTATTTGCAAAATCCCAATGTTTACCGCTTATTTCATCAATTTTTGCATTTATGGCTTGCTCAATAGCATCAATAGATATACCGTCACTTTGAGCAAATGTCTGTGACACCACGTCTATTATCTCCTGCTTTGTTTCATCTTTTTTTGTAGCATCTAAAGCATCGGTGTACAAGGGGTACAAACAAGATTAAAAAGAAATGTTAGATTTGAAAGTAAGTAGAGTGGCAAAATCAAGAGTGTTCAGATTTTCCACTCTACTTGAACGTGGTCGCTGGTTGCGCT
>CALWTV010000228.1 GCA_944384555.1 uncultured Clostridia bacterium
TCATCGGTTTTGTCATCAGTGAAATCTCCGATTTTCAAAAGTGTTTCATTTACAACACCATTTTTCAATTCCATTTTCAGATTGTCAAGATCTACCTCATAAATCTGCATATCATTATCCGAGCATGAAACGCATAGCATAAGCATAGCTAAAAGCAATATATCGGATATAATTCGTGTTATTCTCATGTGCCTGCCCTCCATTTTTATATAAAGCGGAGACCGATTATCAGTCTCCGCTATTGTTTAATCAGCTTATTGCTATTAAATAAGATACTATTTCAACGAAGATAACAAGTATTACCATTTATCCATCCGCAAAGTCCATCGTGTCCACTGTAACCATGACTATGCGTTTCATTCATGTGAGAGTATGAGCACCCTGGAGTAGCACATGAAACTATGGTGTTGTATAAGTTATAGTAAAAGTTACATTTTTTTAAATAACCTTGATAGTCATAGGTATGTGACATAGCTCTAGATTCTGCTAAATTACCAGAACATGTTCTATTATATGGACCATGTTCTATGCAGGTGGCACTTACATTAATAGCCGATGTTGTTAATAAACATACAATAGCAATGATTGAAGTAATTCTATTTCTTTTCATTAATTATTTCTCCTCTATAACAAAAATAGTATTAACATAAAATTTACATTATTCATAAAACTAATGTGTATACAGTAAATTAAAAATAAATTTAACACAATTACTGTATATCTTAAATATTAATAAAGAAAAACATTGGACTATCCCCTTTCATACACCATTCGTGGCTACTGACGTCTTTTGCTCACTGCAGATTTATTTTGTATATGTTTCACCTTGGATCAGAGGTTTACAATCAAATTGTTATGGACAGGATTTTTCTTTAGAAACTGTATCGGCTTCACTGCCTAACGGACTATTTGATAATATTTTTATCAAAAAATCTAAACTTTTTATTATATTTTTAATATATGTATACTGGCTCTTGTTTTCATAATCTATATGACAAAAATCGTATCAATTGTTACACTTTAATTGAAATTTATAAAAATATTTTTTTACTATAATTACGCTATGTCTATTCGAAGAATTAGACGAGCTTTTCATCCATACAGATAACAGGATACTTTTCATGTCGTGCGTACCTTTTGTACCGTCGTAGTTGAGCAATAAAAAGTTTTCTATATTTCTGCTACTGTCATATGCTTTTAAGAATTTTTATCTGATACAAGCAGGATATTAGATATTTATATTGGTATAATAATAATGAAATGAACTTTAATTTATGAAGAAAACATATAAAATTATAATTGTATCAATGATTTTCACACTAATTTTCTCTTGCGGAATGTCAGTTTCAGCTGCTGTTTGTGAACACAACACTAGTAGTTTTGTAATATTTAAAAGATACCCCGATGTCAGCCATCAAATATGTAATCGAGTTAATAGAGAGCTAACAAAAACAATTGAAAGATTTTATGTACAAGAGAAAAGCGATATTCCAAAGATAATCATATATAAAATATTATCTTCGGATACTGTTTTTATTTATATAATCGTGTACACCGATTGTATATTAATTATTTATCTTTCGATTATATAGTCGTAGAAATCACCCATTGTTACAAAAAAAATTTAAATATTATTATTTTTGTGATTTTCAATAAATTTTAAATAATTATTTGTAAAATTTAAACAAAAAAGTCTGCCATAATAGGTGATGGCAGACCGTATATTATTAAATTTAATTATTGGCAGCATGATATTCTCATAGAATTAATTAATTCATTTTTTGTATCGCCGCATTTAGTGCAGACTTTAGATAAATATGTTTTTATATCGCATTTAGGATTATATTGATATACCTTTTGTTCATTTTAAAAACCTCATTTTAAATTATGTATAATATTGATTGCTGTTTCATAATCCGGAGCGGTAAAAGAATAATAATATTGATTGTAAAAATATACCTGATAACTTTTGTTTGAGGGCGGAAGTATTATATAATCAATACCATTATAAGTATAAACCTCACTGCCCTTGAAATTAGTTGGGTCTCCGTATATATTTTCAAAGTCCACACTGTAAAAAATCTCATCGTTATCGAATACAATTATTACTCGTGGTATTTCATTTATTGTATAGTATGATATATTTTCAATTTTAACTCCTTCAGGAAGCCATTCAGGATAAATTATATCTATTTTCTTTGCTTCCTCGAGCTCTTCAACTGATGAATAAACTTCATAACTTTCACCACGTATAATTGAGAGACCGCTTTCATCTGTTGAATGGTCAGTAGGAATATTGAAAAGTCCTATTTTGTTAATTATATCAGAAAGAGTCATACCATTATATACAGCGGCAGTGAATACAGATAAAACAAGCAGTAAGACAAACACGGCGGAAGCTATAAAAATTCGCTTTAAAAGTTTTTTCTTATTATTTGCACCTGCATGGCGTTTGGTTTCTGAATTTTCACAAATTCTTAGGAGTTCAGCAAGCTTTTGTTCTTTTATTTCTTTGTCCGGCAAATATTTTTCACCGTCTATCTCATTAAGAAATTCAGAGCATTCTTCAATTAAATCTATATCCTGTTTGTCAAATGGTTTTTCAAGTTCTCGGTCAATTACGGCATTTAAATATAATACAATATCGTCATCTGAAGGAAAGTTATTTTTCATACTATTCTGATTTTTAATCATGGTGGTATACCTCCTCTCAACATAATAAATATTCTTCTCCTGTAATAAATTATTTATTTCTATATTTTATAGTCGTATGAAAATGAATTTATTACAAAAAAAATTTAACTTCAGATATGTTTATAAATTTGCATAAATTAAAATAAAGATATTTATACATATATACAATATCGATTTAACAATTATCTCAATTTTTCTTCTAAGCCGAAATACACGTGTTCTCAGTGCGTTCTCTGAAACGGAATACTTACGACTTAAATCCGGGTATGACAATTTTTTTATAAATACGTCATTGTATAATTCCCCTTCCTGTTCACTCAGTTCAGAAAGTACTTGATTTTTATATTTAATTATGTCTTTATCTGAAAACTCCTCAGTAAAATCATAGCTCGCGCTGAGGGGATCTTCTATTGAGTCTATATCTACACGGAATTTATTTTCACGGGATTTGGTTCTATAATACTCAGCAATTTGATTGCGAGCTGCATTGTAAAGCCATTTCAGTATGCAATTTTTATCTACATTACGATAATTGGAAACAAGAGAAATAAATACATTCTGTGTTATATCATATGCGATATCGGTATCATTAACCCTTCGAAGGCAAAAAGAGAATATTTTCTGATAATAGATGCTGGATATTTCATCAATATCAATTGAGATATCTTTATTCATGCAAATAACAGCCTCCCTAAATTAAATGATATTATATTATAACATAAATAAAATAATATGCAATAATATACAATCGATTGGACTATAGTCAAGGAAGTAGACACAAAAAAATAAAAGAAATAGTGAAAAGACTAAAAATTGTGTTTGAGTTAAAAGTCTTCAACCTCATTTTGAGTAAACATAATCTTTAACGGCGGATGGATACTGTTTCTTCAGAAGCGCAAGAGCTTTCTTCGCTTCGTCGTATATTGCTGCTTTAAGGTCAGTATAAAACTCTCTGAGATATTTCGTATGTATTTAGTGCTTTTCCGTACAAGATGAACCATGCAGTGAGCAACTACATCTGCTTGAAAAATAGTTTGCAATTGCATAGTGGTATTTACAACATAAAAACAATATTTCCATGGCAGTAATTGGGTAGAAAAGTTCCAGCCAACAACATCAAGAACTCGAAGCCACAATAATCTGACATCCGACGAATTCTCATAAGTATAATACTCTTTTTTTTAGTCTTATATAATTAACAAATATACAAAAATTTATAGACAATTTTACAATTTTTATTGACTTAAACATGTCATAATGCTATAATAATACAAAACAACATAAGAATTTATTCAATATAACTATATGTCGTTGATACCAGTGACTTCTAAAATACTTCGTTAAAAATGAGATTCTGCTATATATGAGTGATTTGTTTGAAAATTTCATGTGAGATAACTATAATACATTCATCACTTAATGTATTGATATATACATTGAATAATGTTGATTGTTTTATACCCATTTTCAATAAGAAGAATGTGAGCAATAATTTGTCCATAAAATTATTGCTTCATCACGAGAAAAACTTATTAAACGAAATTACTATGATGATGCAATTCCAGACGTGTTTTTTAAGATAACTCATGGATTTAAATTACATAATTCTAATCCACTATTTGTGCAAGTTTTTATTGATACAATCATTCAGTAAGACAATGATGTTGTGCTTGATAATTATTTTGAACATCATAATAAAATTAATCAGAAGTCTGCATCACAGCTAATGAGTTATATACACATTTAAACCTTTGATATAGGAAAGGAACGCTCATACTAATGAAAATGAAATTATTTATTAATTCTATAGGTTATTCATTTCGACTTATATATCGTTCAAGTAAGCTGATGATACTTCCCTGTTTCGCATTGAGTTTGATAAGTGCGACATTACCGCTGCTTTCTACATATATTTTAAAGTACGTGCTTGATGAACTGACAGTGGCATCTCCTGATATTGCATTAGTTATAGTTTATGTCGGAGCATATATTGTTACACTTATTATGTTGCAAGGATTAAATTCGGTCAATGCAATATTGTATGATTCAATAATCAAAAAAGCAGATTATTTATACGACTGCGATATTGCCGAAAAACTCGCCGTCCTTCAAATGTCGGTTATAGACACATCTAAAGGAAAAGATATGATTGAGGATGTCCGTTATGCAAAAATCATGGCAGTATATCTTACCTACCGTATTGTGCAATGTATAACTCTTTTGTATACTTTCTGCGTTGCTTTCGCAACACTTGTCACTTTTAACATATGGTTTTCTTTGCTATTCCTTGTTCTGACTGTCCCGGGAATTATTTTGAATTCTGTATTTGATAGAAAGTCAGAGAATCTGCGTCGAAAAACAGCTCCGGATTCCCCGTGTGCCGATAAGACAGTAATTCCGTAAAAATCATAATTTTACGGCATCTGTCTTACAGGATTGGAAAACAGCTACGAAAAGAACGATGTCGAGTCGAAAGACTTAACATCGTTCTTTTTCTATCACCAAACACTTGAAATCACGGAGGATTTACCATGA
>CALWTV010000229.1 GCA_944384555.1 uncultured Clostridia bacterium
ATCGGTAATATCGGAAACAAAGTCATTTTCATCGGGTGCAAGCGCGATAAAATCATCACCCGCTTCTCCGCTGATATTTCTAAGCGTAAGATGATGTCCCGGTCCCCAGAAATGCAATCCGTCTTGATTACGGCAGTCCTCATGATCCGGCAGTTCAATTCGGATATTCTCCATCAGCACATCTTCCCAGTTTGCCGCAAGCAAAGAAAAAGTAGTTTGATTTCTAATAGTAACATCACGCATTACTAAATTTTTGACTCCAAAGAATACAAACGCCATTACCCAATAACGTTCCGCAAAACACTTGTTAAAACCACGATACTCAGGGGGACTTTCGATGTCATGTTCCTGTCCGCGGCTATTGTGGTTATATGTTCCTCCTATAAGAGTAATGTTTCTGTCTTCTATATCTTTTAAATTCCATTTAGCATTCTTTAAAATGGAATCATTCGCTCCGTCACGAAGAAAAAATCCGCAGTCAGAGTTCAGACATTCAATTGTTGTGTTAGAATGAACACGAAGTCCACTTACAAGCGCCGCTCCGTCCATAATCAAATGGAGTCCTCCGAATTCTGGAGCCATATCTAATACTTTCTGGAGTGCCTGAGTATCATCCGTGCCCCCACCAGTCAGAACATTACTGTCAAGCTTTGCGTAATGGCTGGCATATAATATTTTAGTCATATTATTTCTATCCCTCTTTTCGCTTTTCGCAGACATAATCACCGTGTTTTAATTTTAGCAAAAAGTAAATAAAAAGTCAAGAAATTTAATAAATCTCCTACACATTATACCGCGTATGGATTCGGCTTAAATAACAGGCATATCAAATCGAATATAACGCCTATTCCAAGAAGACCTCCGGTAAAAATATAAACTATTCCGAGAAGAATTTTTCCTTCATAAAACTTATGCGCTCCGAAAACTCCGAAAAACAAACATAATAAAAATGAAATCCACTTATTTTTGAACATTTTAATCCCTCCATTTGTTTATATAGTCGCACAATAATATATATCGGTTCATAGGTAATTTTTATTTATAAACAAATGAAATTATTTTCTTGAATATCTTTTAAATTAAACAGGAAAAAGAATTATTTTGTTGCATAATTTTAGTATCCATATTATAATAATAGCAGGTAAATATAATTTATAAATTTCAATAAATGATTAAAAGAGGTATTTATGACAGAGTACGGAAGATATTTAATAAGCAGAATAGAAAACGGAGAATCCGTTACCGTTATCGGAATCGGAATTTCAAATGTGCCTCTGATAGAATTTTTGTTAAGGCATAACGCAAAAATAAGCGCAAGAGATAAAAAGAGTATAGATGAACTGGGAGAGCCGGCGCAGAAACTCGCACAGTGCGGAGTAAAACTTATATGCGGTGATAATTATCTCAGTGGAATTGACGAAAAAATAATATTCCGTTCACCGGGTATACGCCCTGACACAGCAGAAATTGCGGACGCAGTAAAAAACGGTTCACTGCTCACCTCGGAAATGGAGCTTTTTTTTGAGCTTACTCCATCAAAAATAATCGGCATTACAGGCAGCGACGGAAAAACTACTACTACTACTCTGATTTATAAAATGTTAGAGCTTGAAAACATCAATAACGCAAAAACAAACATATATGTAGGCGGAAATATTGGAAAACCGCTTTTGCCGTTAGTCGATGAAATGACTGAAGATGATATATGCGTTGTGGAACTGTCGAGCTTTCAGCTTCAGTCGATGACACATGCTCCTGATATTTCCGTTATCACGAATATAGCGCCCAATCATTTGAACTGGCATACTGGAATGGACGAATACATCTCCGCAAAGTCAAATATTATTTCAAGCGGCTGCAAACGCGCTGTACTCAATTACGACAATGAAATAACTCGAGAGCTTGGAGAAAATTTTGACGGAGAGCTTATTTATCATTCTCGCCATATAAACTGCGAAAATATTCCCGTTTCTCAAAAAAATAAATTTGTGTATTTAAGAAACGGAGATGTTGTAATCAGATTTGAGTCAGGAGAGGAAAAAATATTATTCAAAAAATCTTCAGTAAAACTGCCGGGAGAACACAATCTCGAAAACTATATGTCTGCGGTGTCTGCGGTATACGACCTTGTTTCAGCGGAAACAATCGACAAAATTGCGCGTACTTTCGGCGGAGTTGAACACAGACTTGAATTTGTACGCGAAATAAACGGGGTAAAATTTATCAATGGTTCGATTGACAGCTCACCTACACGCACTAAAGCCGCATTATCCGCACTTGTGAATGAAAAAGGAATTGTAATAATATGCGGAGGAAGTGACAAGCACATACCGTTTGAACCGCTTGCCGATGCTCTTATCGATAACGGAAATGTAAAAGCTGCGGTTCTTACAGGTGAAACTGCGGATAAGATTTATAATGCGATTGAAAATGTAATCAATGAAAGAAAACTTGAAGTTACTCCCTTTACAATAATCAGAACGCCTGATTTTTCTGACGCAGTAAAAAAAGCCGCTGATTTTTCAGAAAGCGGGGACACAGTTTTATTATCTCCTGCGTGCGCAAGCTTTGACTCATTCAAAAATTTTGAGCAGAGAGGCAATTTCTTCAAAAAGATAGTTAATGAAATGCGGGAATGAAAAATGGGGATAAGAATAATTGTCTGCGGAAATAATGGCAGCGGTAAAAGTACACTGGGCAGAGTTCTTTCTGAAAAATTAATGTGCAGATTTATGGATAATGAAGATTATTATTTTCCGCGGACTGAATTAGATTACAAATATTTATTTCCACGTACTTATGATGAAGTTGTAAGGTTGATTGAAAGCGACATGTATAAATATGACAACTGGATTTTAGCTTCTGTAAAAGGCAATTACGGAGAAAAATGTCTTCAAAGATATACACATGCAATTTTGATTGATGTTCCAAAAGAAATAAGTATAAAACGAGTATATGAGCGCTCATTTTCTAAATTCGGGAATAGAATATTGCCTGGAGGCGATTTGTATCAGTACGAAAAAAGATTTTTTGAAATGATTGCTGAAAGGGATCAAAGATATGCGGAAGAATGGTTTAATTCGCTTAAATGTAAATTATTAAAAGTTGACGGAACTAAATTAGTTGGGGATAATGTGGAGTTAATTTTAGAATGGATAAAAGATTCTATAAATACTAAAGGAGAAAATAATGGAGATGTCCGAAATTTTCATGCTTGATA
>CALWTV010000230.1 GCA_944384555.1 uncultured Clostridia bacterium
TAAAGGATAACAGAGAATATATGTAATAATAGGACGAATTATTGCAATTGTAATAATTGATGATATCATTACGAATTTTGTATCTCCCGCACCTCTGAGACAGCCGCTGAATATAACCTGAAAAATCTGAAGCGGTGATGTAAACGCAACTATACGCAATATATTTATTCCAGTAGAAATTATATATACGTCCTCTGTAAATAGCCACATAATCGGGCCGCCGCCGAACATGAATAGAGAGAACAGCATCATCGAAAAAATAAGTCCCACTCTTTGAGCACACTTACCGTAAATTATTGAGTAGTCCGGTCGATTTTTTCCAAGATTTTGTCCTACAAGTGATGATGCCGCTATTCCCAGACCATCGCCTGCCGCAAAAGAAAGATTTATTATATTCATACAAATTTGATGGGTAGCATATTCTGTTGTGCCAAGTTCGGCTACCATTTTCGCATATGAGAAGAATCCGATACGCATAAAAACCTGCTCTACAAGTGCACTGCTGCTTATTATAAACAACAGTTTAAGATATGGGGGGTAAATAACGAATATATCTTTCAAATTTAAATGAAGGATTTTATCTGGATGTGAGATTGAAAATACCGACATTCCGAATGAAACTACATTTCCCATAAGCGTTGCAATTGCCGCTCCTGTAACACCGAGTTTCGGAAAGAAAAGATATCCGTTTATCAAAAAGAAATTAAATATTACATTAATTACATTAGCGGTGAGATTAGTTCTCATCGATATTTTTGTATTTCCGCAGCCGCGCTGAGCCGCATTTATTACCATACCTATCGAGGTAAATACGGTTCCTACCATAGTTATATTAAAATATACCACAGCCATGTCAACGGTATCTTCCTTAGCACCTGCGAATATCATGAGCGGTTCGGAAAAAACTATAGCGACTATACCCAAAATAATTCCTAAAATCACTACAAGTCCGAGCGTTTGAGCCAGACATTCATTTGCGCCTTTGTAATTTTTTTCACCGCATCTTCTGCTTACAATTGCGGTCACACCTACATTCAGCGCAAAAAATATCGCAAAAAAGATAAACCTTGGCTGATTTGTAAGTCCGACTGCCGCAATTGCTTCAGTTCCGACAGATGATACCATTACAGAGTCAATAAAGCCAATAAGGCTTATTAAAAGCGATTCAAGAGCTGCTGGCCAGGCAACATTGAATAGTATCTTATAAATTGATTTAGTGTTATAATCTGGCATATCTCCTTGACGCTGAGAAGCTGAAAGCATATAATAAGGAGTAAAAAAATGCCTGATTATATCTGACGGTGTCTTCATAAATTTCTGCCACTTTCTTTTAATGATATAATTTTATAAAATAATTTATTGTAATTTAATAATAGCAGATAAATCGAATAACTTCAAGAGTAATCTGATATTAAATTTAATTTATTATTATATTACATAGTTTTATATAAAACATAGATTAAAAATTATATAGAATACTCAAATTATATAGATGAATAATGAAAAACACAGTCGAAGTGACACATTTGGATTTAATAAGGCATAACATATTAAATAATTGTAATATTTAGGCGAGGATACTTTATTTATTTCGATTTTATGGTATAATATATGTAATGATTTATTTATATTGATTTTTTATATTACTCTCAATACCTTAAAAGCAAATTAACATTATAAAAAAATAAAGCACTGCGGAACTGTTAATGCCGCGATTGGAGAATAAGTTTAATGAATAAAATTTCAGAAGAAATAACACATCTTCTTCGTACTGCGGTTAATTGTATGAAACAGTCACGAAAAAGAAAAACCGCCGCCATTATAGTAAGCGCCGGAAACGGTACACGATTTGATAAATTTGGCGGGATAACCAAACAAATGGCGTCTCTTGAAGGGATTCCTGTAATTGTACGTACGGTTCTTGTATTTGAAGAATGTGATATTATTGATGAAATAATAATTGTGGCTCGTGAAAATGAAATGCAGTATTATGATGAGTTTTCGCAAAAATATAATTTTAAAAAGGTGAAATCTGTTGTGTGCGGAGGCGCAACTCGTCAAATTTCCGCACTCAAGGGATTTGATGCTATATCTCCTGACACTGAATTTGTAGCTATTCATGATGGGGCAAGGTGTCTTGTTACATCTGAAATGATAAAAAAAGTCGCTGACGAGGCGTATATACACGGTGCGGCAGCGGCTGCTTCACGTTCTCACAATACAATAAAAATGGGGTCTGAAGAAAATTTTATAGAAAATACGATAGATAGAAATTTTGTATGGCTCGTTCAGACACCGCAGATTTTTGCCGCAAATATATACAGAGCAGCAGCATATACTGCCAAAGAAGAAAATGTGGAAGCAACTGATGACTGTATGTTAGTAGAAAGACTTGGATTTAAAATAAAACTCGTTGACTGCGGATATGAGAATATTAAAATTACGGTCCCTTTTGATATGTACCTTGCAGAGGCGATTTTAAATCATAGGGGTGAAAGGGAAGGATTGGATTCGTAAATGAGAATAGGTCATGGATATGATGTCCACCGTCTTGCATCGGGCAGAGATTTGATTATCGGAGGCGTAAAAATTGAATTTGAATTCGGTCTTGAGGCGCATTCAGACGGAGATGTGCTTGCTCACGCGATCATTGACGCATTGCTTGGAGCAGCCGGTCTTGATGACATAGGGTCTCAGTTTCCGGATAATTCTGATGAATTCAAAAATATTAACAGTATGCTTCTTTTATCCCGTACTGCGGAATTAATTAGAAAAAAAGGGTTTGAAATAGAATATATTGATTCAACCGTGATAGCTCAATCACCTAAAATGGCGCCTCATATAAACAATATGAAAATTAATATTTCTGAAGCTTTGAGTATAATGCCAGACTTAATTAACGTAAAAGCTACTACTGAGGAGCATTTGGGTTTTACCGGTGAAAAAAAAGGAATTGCTGCTCATGCGGTATGTTTACTTAAATGAGTATAAAATACAAGTATACAAAATTCAGTTTTTAAATATTATAGAAATATAATAAAATATATAAATTGGCGGCACAACGAATAATTTAGTAAAAATCCGTTATTTTTAAATTCCCGATTCGTCTGCCTGCCTCTTGTTTTATTTAAGCACTGCTGATATCAGCTCATTATCATTGTATGGTGTGGTTTTATGTTTGACACTCTGGTTTACGTAGGCTGATTTTATAAAATAAGCGAAAAAAATTATTTTCAAAATATTAAATGCTGAAATTATACAAAATTTAACTTGAAAGGAATGTATTTTATAAATGATAAAAATTTCTCCTTCATTGTTGGCAGCTGATTTTTCAAACCTTGGCGCAGAAGTAAAACGTGCCGAAAAAGCAGGTGCGGATTTTTTACATATTGACGTTATGGACGGACATTTTGTGCCAAACATAAGCTTTGGTTTTCCTATAATTGAAGCAATTAGAAAAGATACAGATATGGTTTTTGATGTCCATCTTATGATTGACAATCCGGAAAAATATATCCGCAGATTTGCAGAAGCCGGCGCTGATATAATAACCTTTCATTATGAAGCGGCAGACCCAAATAATATAAACAATATTATTGATGAAATAAAATCTTATGAAAAAAAAGCATCTGTATCCATAAAGCCAAATACAGATGTTTCTGTGTTATATTCTTATCTCGATAAACTTGATATGATTCTTATAATGACTGTTGAACCCGGTTACGGCGGACAGCCGCTTATTCCTCATACGCTTGATAAAATTTCAGTTTTACGCGGTGAGATGAAAAAAAGAAACCTTGATATTGACATTGAGGTGGACGGCGGAATAAAAATTGATAATATAGGCAGTGTAGCAAAAGCCGGAGCAAATGTATTTGTAGTAGGCACCGCATTTTTCCATTCATCTGATGTTAATCAAACTATACGAGTTTTGCACGAAAATGCTGAAATTTAATTTTGTATAATACATAATATATAAAAAAATTGTGCTTATACATTTCTTTTTGTTGATTATTTATTTTTAATACGGGTAATTTGATATTGACAAAATCGCTGTATCGTGATATAATATTTACACTTTGTTGAATAAGTTATGCGGGTATGGCGGAATTGGCAGACGCGCTAGATTCAGGTTCTAGTGGTAGCAATGCTGTGCAGGTTCAAGTCCTGTTACCCGCACCATAAAAGTTTTTAGCCTTGAAATTTTACAATTTCAAGGTTTTTTCATCTCTCGCATGAAGGACAAATAAAATAAAAAAGCCCAACATAAGAGTTTAATTCAACAATGCTGTGCTTTTTTGGTGGAGACAGTTGGAATCGAACCAACGACCCCATGCATGTCAAGCATGTACTCTAACCATCTGAGCTATGCCTCCATATTTAATTTTTAAATTTGACGAATTATATTATATCATATTTATAATCATAATGCAATAGCAAATTTAATTATTTTTAGCAAATAAAATAAAACAGGGAACAGCAATACTGTAAATAATTGCTGTTCCTATTATCTTTAATGTGAAATCAGTCAAAAGCTAATACAGTTGTTTTTACTGAAGTACGGGGAGTATTCATAAACGGAGCAACTGTATCACGCCATTTTATATAATGTTCAGTTTTTTTATGTGAGTCAAGTGCGGCTTCATTTACGTATACTTCATAAAGATTAAATTTAGTAGGGTCATCATTTGACTGAACCAAATCAAATCTTATATTGCCGGGCTCTTTGCGGGAATTTTCATGATTATATTTTGTGATTGCGATAAATTCATCAATATTTTCTGGTTTTACATCAAGGCTTACTATTATAGCAAACATTATTTTTATCCTCCGATAAATGCAATTATATAAATTAAGATTTTATATTACCGAGAAAAACTCAAGCTGCTCATCATCAGGACCTAAAACAAATGCAATTTTAAGAGTCATTTTTTCAGGTTTTGAATCAAGCGGAACAACCTTAGGGGCTATATGTGATTTTGCGCCTGCGGCAATTGCGGCATTATAAGCGGCTTCAACATCATCAACTTTAAATGCATAATGCAGCCACTTTCCGTTGTCGGATTCGTTTCCGCCTCCGGCAAAAATCTCAAAAATTCCACCATCACCTATATCCATCATTTGAATTCTGTCATTTCCTTCACCCCAAGTAGCAACCTCGGTCATGCCTAATTTTTTGTAAAATTCAATAGATGCATCAAGGTCTTTTACCTTTAATGCGATGTGGTGAAAGCCAAGTCCTTTGATTACTTCGTTTTTGTTCATGATAAATCTCCTTTAAATTTTTTAATTGTAATATCTGAAATTTGCGATTACTTTACCTAATACAAACAGTTCATCAGTGATGATAGGCTCCATTGTTTTGTTTTCAGGCTGAAGACGATAGTGTCCATCTTCATAATAATAAGTTTTGACTGTTGCCTCATCATCAAGTAATGCAACAACAATATCGCCATTTTCAGCCGCAGTGCCTTTTTCTACAATGACTGTATCGCCATTCATAATACCGGCTTCAATCATGCTGTCACCTTTTACATGCAATGCAAAAAGGGCATTAGGCGGAAAGGTTTTTCCGTTCATAGGGAAATCAATATACCCCTCATGATTTTCAATTGCAAGTATCGGAACGCCAGCAGTAACTTTTCCGAGAATGGGAATTCGTATATTTTTACGCTGTAAGGGAACAACATCTTCAAGTCGTAATGTACGGCTTTTTCCATTTTCTTTTTGGATATATCCTTTTTTCTCAAGACGTTCAAGATATGTATGAACAGTAGAAGTGCTTTTTATGTCAAGTGCGGCACGAATATCGCGAATACTGGGAGAATATCCGTTTTTCTTAATATTTTGCCCTATAAATTCTAAGATGAGTTGCTCTCTGTCAGATAACGGCTCCATGTTAACCTCCTATAATTTTTATCATTTTAAATTACTAATTCAATTTAATTAATTATATCATATATTTTTTAAAATTGCAAACAATTGTTCCATAATTTTTATAATTTTTTATTTTATATAGTATGTTTAGAATCAGTAGAATAACTTAATAATATAATATTAATAAAATGTAAAAATAATTTTTTAATTAAAATAATGATTGAAAAGTACATAATTGTACTGTATAATGTAAAATAGTTAAATTTTTATTTTTATAGGAATAAAAAATATTAATATCTCAAAAATAATATTTTGTTGCTTTACTTTTTGAGAAAATTTCAAAGAATAGGAGAGAATATAATGACAAAAAATCAGCATGTTTTAAACTGGATTAACGAAATGGCCGCTATGACGCAGCCTGATAAAATCGTTTGGATTGATGGTTCCGAAGAACAGGCAGAACAGCTCCGTGCAGAAGCTTGCTCCACCGGTGAAATGATAAAATTAAATCAAGAACTTCTCCCGAACTGCTATCTCCATCGCACTGCAATAAATGACGTTGCGCGTGTTGAAGGCAGAACATTTATCTGTACTTCCAAAAAAGAAGATGCCGGCAATATCAACAACTGGATGGCTCCCGCAGAAGCTTATTCCAAGCTTTCAAAGCTCTATACAGGAGCAATGAAGGGAAGAACCATGTATGTTATTCCTTATTCAATGGGTATTGTTAACTCCGATTTCGCAAAATATGGTATCGAGCTTACTGACTCTATATATGTTGTACTCAATATGCTTATAATGACTCGTGTAGGCACTAATGTTCTTGAAGCTTTGGGCGATTCTCCTGACTTTATCAAGGGTCTTCACGCTAAGGCAGACATTGATGAGGAAAACAGATATATCGTTCATTTCCCGGAAGACAACACTATTTGGAGCGTTAACTCCGGATACGGCGGAAACGTTCTTCTTGGAAAGAAATGCTTCGCACTTCGTATTGCTTCCTATCTCGGACGCAAAGAAGGCTGGATGGCTGAGCATATGCTTATTCTCGGTCTTGAATATCCTGATGGAGATATCAAATATATCGGCGCTGCATTCCCATCAGCTTGCGGAAAAACCAACCTCGCTATGCTTATTCCGCCGGAAATTTATAAGTCCAAGGGTTATAAAGTATGGTGCGTAGGCGATGATATTGCATGGCTTCGTGTAGGTAGCGACGGCAGACTTTGGGCTGTTAACCCCGAAAACGGATTCTTCGGTGTTGCTCCTGGTACAAACGAAAAATCCAATCCTAATGCGCTTGCTACCACAAAACGTGATACTATATTCACAAACGTTGTTCATAATCTCGAAAACAACACAGTTTGGTGGGAAGGTCTTGACAATAATCCTCCTGCAAACGCAATTGACTGGAAAGGTCAGAAATGGGATTATACAAAATATAATAAGAGTGACAAATCTACATGCGGCGCTCATCCTAACTCAAGATTTACTGCAAAGGCTATTAATTGCCCCTGCATTTCTAAAGAATTCAATAATCCCGCAGGTGTTCCGATTTCTGCAATCGTATTCGGCGGACGCAGAGCAAAAACAGCTCCGCTGGTATATCAGTCAAAGAACTGGCAGCATGGTACATTTGTTGGTTCAATTATGGCATCTGAAACAACCGCAGCAGCAGCAGGAGCAGTCGGCGTAGTTCGCCGTGACCCGATGGCTATGCGTCCGTTCGTAGGCTATGATATGGGCGATTATTTTGCACACTGGCTCGAAATGGGTAAGAAGATTCCTAATCCGCCTAAAATTTTCAATGTAAACTGGTTCAGACTTGATAATGAAGGTCACTTTATCTGGCCGGGATTTGGCGATAATATGCGTGTTCTTATGTGGATTCTCGACCGTTGCGCAGATAAAGTAGGAGCTGTTGAAACTCCGATTGGATATGTTCCTAACGCTGAAGATATCAATATCGAAGGTCTTGACCTCACAATTGATACAATTCGTGAATTACTTTCAGTTGATGTTGAAGCTTGGAAAGAAGATGTTTCAAATATTCACGAATTCTACAATTTAGTAGGTGACCGCGTTCCGGCAGAACTCAAAGAAGAACTTGCAGCACTTGAAGCAAGACTTGGCTTAATATAAAATAGAATTAAAAAAGATTGCGGCAAAACGCAATCTTTTTTATTTTAATAACTTTTTTGATGTAAGTAAATATAAACTTATCAAAACAAAAATATCAAATAAAAATTAGGTACTGAAAGATATTTCCCGGAAAAAGTATGCCCTCAATTATACAAAATTTGCATTTTGTATAATTAGTAGTATAGCTGTTCCCGAGAGTAATTTTTTCAGTTTAATCAATTTCTTTATCTTTTAATCAATTTGTTGTATTTGTTTTTATATTCATATTCTGTTTCATGCTGACGCAAATATTTTTGTTTTGTTGCTTCCCCTCCTCTGAGGTGACGTTCCGCTTTGTTTTTTTGAAGTACCATGTCCGCTTCATTGTACAATGCCGGATTTACTCGGCGCAGTTTTTCTTTAATATCTTTATGTACTGTTGATTTACTGATTCCAAAATTATTTGCTGTATTCCGTACCGTGGTATTATTTTTAATCAAAAATTCTGCCAATAATTCGCAGCGCTCACGTGTATCCACATCTGAATATACCATATAGATTCATCCTTTTTTCTGTGATTATGGTATATTTATATGTACGTGAGCGCTGTATTATGTAATTTTTTCCGTTTGAATTATAAATCTTGCTTAAAATTTATTTTGTATAATAACTTATTATATAATTATACAAAATCATATATTATAGAATTTGTATATTGTAGTTGTACGATAAATCTGACCGGGAGTAAGCGTTACATCAGTAAATCCTGGGTGATTTATACTGTCAGGCATATGCTGTGTTTCCATACATACTGCGCAGCGTTTTTTCTGAGCAACACCGCCTTTGAACGCACAGGCACTTTCATCAATCATATTTGCGGAATATATCTGAATACACGGTTGGTCTGTGTATACTTTCATTGCTCTGCCGCTTGCAGTGTCGGTAAGTGTTCCTATATGTTTAATTGTGCCGTCAGCATTCAAAATAAAGTTGTGGTCATATCCTCCGCCGCGCTTTAATAATACGTTATCCTCGTTGATATCTTTTCCGAGAGTTTTGGGAGTGCGGAAATCAAACGGTGTTTCGCATACGCAAAGTGAATCACCTGTCGGGATAAGCTCATCATCAACATCTGAAACCTTATCAGCGTCAAGCCACAATGTATGATTGAGAACATCGCCGCTGTCATATCCGCCTAAATTGAAGTATGCATGATTTGTAAGATTTACTATGGTTTTTTTATCACATGCCGCTGTATATTCAATATAAAGCGCGTTGTCAGCTGTAAGCACATATGTTACTTTTACGCCGAGATTTCCGGGGTAATTTTCTTCTCCATCGGGGCTGTTATAGCTCAGTTCAAGATACGAATTTCCCTCAATTTCATAAGGAAGTACGTCCCAAATCTTCACGTTAAATCCGTCTTTTCCGCCGTGAAGATGATTATTTCCATCGTTTTTGTATAATTCGTATTTAACCCCGTCAAGAGTAAATTCAGCTTTTCCGATTCGGTTTCCGATTCTTCCGATAAGCGCGCCCTGATATCCGCCGCCGTTTAAATAATCTTCAACGGTATCAAAACCGCATACTACATCAGCAATATTCCCTGCTTTGTCCGGCACTTTAAGACTTGCGACAATGCCGCCCATATTCAGAATTTTTGCAGACATACCGTTCGCATTTTTCATAGTATATGCGTAAACCTCGCATCCGCAAGGCTTTTTACCGAAAAATTCTTTCGTTATTGACATAATTTTATTCTCCTGTAATTAATAAATATTGCTTATTATTCTCCGTATCCGTCAGGATTTTTTTCTTGCCATCTTGCACTATCTTCACACATTTCTCTGATTCCGCGCGTAGCTTTCCAGCCCAGAATTTCAGCGGCTTTGCTCGGATCTGCGTAACACTCATCAATATCACCGGGACGGCGTGCGGCGATTTTATAATTTACCTTTTTGCCGGTTGCTTCCTCATATGCTTTTACAATATCAAGCACGCTGTATCCAACGCCTGTACCGATATTGTAATACTCTATTCCGGTAACTTTAGCAGCACGGTCAAGAGCCTTCAAATGAGCGTCAGCAAGGTCTACAACGTGAATGTAATCACGTACCCCTGTACCGTCATGTGTATTATAATCGTTTCCGTAAACGGAAAGACATTCGAGTTTTCCGCCGGCTACTTTTGTTATATATGGAAGCAAATTATTCGGTATTCCCTTCGGGTCTTCGCCGATAAGTCCGCTCTTATGCGCGCCTATTGGATTAAAATATCTGAGTATAGATACGCTCCATTCTGGATCTGAAACACAGATATCACTTAAAATTCTTTCTATAACAAGCTTTGACTCTCCGTAAGGATTTGTAGTTGAAAGCGGGAACGTTTCCTTTATCGGAACTGATTCCGGTTTGCCATATACAGTTGCGCTGGAACTGAATACAATTCTTTTTACATTATGAGCTGCCATTACTTCACATAAAATAAGTGTACCGGTAATGTTGTTATGATAATATCTTATTGGCTGCTGAACAGATTCACCAACCGCTTTAAGTCCCGCAAAGTGAATTACGGAATCTATCTCATTCTCATCAAAAATTTTATTCAAAGCATCACGGTCAAGAATATCTGCTTCATAGAATTTCGGTCTTTTTCCGGTGATTTGCTCTATTCTATCGAGTACAACGGGTTTGCTGTTTGAAAAATTATCAACGATTACAACATCTCTGTTATCACCGAATAATTCAACTACTGTATGTGAACCGATAAATCCGGTTCCTCCTGTAACAAGAATAGCCATTTTTATCTCCTCTTACATATTATTATTTAATATATTTTTCTACAATAGCGTTCATTTTGTTCATTTTAGATTCCATATCAGAAACAAGCTTTAACTGTGTTCTCGCACGGTCAAGATTTTGATTTTCCCTGTGTATGGCAAAATATGTATCACCGTTTATATAATCGCCGAGAAAACGCATACCTGTTTCAAGAGTGATTATATATGCTCCCATCGGCAAAGAGCGAATTTCGTATTCAGTAAGAGAACCTTCAAGCCCTTCTATAAATCCTTTTGTGAATTCTTCAAATAAATCAAGACGCACAAAAACTTTATTAAGATCGGTTTCATCTTCTTCTGCGCTTGAGGCGCCAAATCGTATACTGTCACCGAAATCATACAAAACAGAACCGGGCAT
>CALWTV010000231.1 GCA_944384555.1 uncultured Clostridia bacterium
CGGTGTATCGTCAACAGGAGAATAACTTACACTTGAATCATACAAATAAATTGACTGAATACGGTGACTGTCCGTAAAAGTAATATCAATAAGTTTCTTTCCGTTTTCAGTTTTTACCTTATAATCCGATAAAACCGGAGCTTCCGAATCAATCACAAAATCAAATGCAACTTTTTGAACACCACCAAACTCGCTTTCAAAAGCAATTTCGCATTTATAAAGTCCGTCTTCATACTTGTAGTCATAATTATCCGGCGCGCGCAGGGTCCAAAGAGTTTCTTTATAGCTTATCAGAACACCGTATTGGTTTCTGTGACCTTTTTTAATGGCACCTCGTTTTTCATTCAAAATCACCGTGCCGTCAGCAGATGTGATTTTTACTGTGTGCGACTTTATGTTTCTGAGCGGATTTAGTGACATTTTAAGCTCGCCCTTTCCGTCAGATTTAGTCGAAAGCGCCACAAGCGAACGGTCATAAAGCACAGGCTTTCCGCTGTCAATAAGCAGATAGTTCTGCCCCAAAACTACCTCGCCCTCATAATACGGGCATCCGGCATTGGTAAAGAAATAATCAGCTAAATAATACGGATCTTCATCAATAATAAAGTTACCTACTGCCGGAGCATCTGACCATTTTCCAGAAAATGAAGTAAACGGGCAGTGTGAAACTGAATATGAGCTATTTTCGGGAATAAAATTAATATATCCATCAATGAAAAGTCCGTTTGTGAATATTTTACTCATATCTTGCATAAATTCATCGGACAGTTTGATTTTTAAAGTCAATTTTACAGTCTCACCAGCACCTATTGTAATAACTGGAGATTTGTAATTTTCCGAATCCGCATTAAGATTGTAAATCTGATTATTGTAATGTACAACCGCGTCAGTCACAATTTCAGAATTGCCTGTTATAAACGGAGGCAGCGGTTTGGTAATATCAATGCCGAAAATCTCATCGTAATATGCGCCTAGAGATTCATAGATTTTGCCATCATCTTTATTTAATTCATCACGGTTATATTCTGCGTACGAGTCACGGATTACATTAACGCTTATTTTATATTTTTGTTCAGATGCAGTTATATTTTTTGCAGTTATATCAAAACTGACATAACCGTTATCAAAATCTCCGACTGAACATATAGGCTCACTTTCTTCACCGTACCCGAAAATTAAAGATGTTGAAACGGCATTTTGTGTATCTGCAATCCCCGCTCCCTGACTTCTTGGAGAAAGCGGAGCGGCCGTTTCCGATTCTTCAACCTGCGAATATGCTATATTGGCTGAAGCAGATAGAATCTTTAAAATCATATCTGCGGCATTATCATATTTAATATTAGCATTATTCAAATAAGATTTTACTGCGGCGGCGTTTCCGGCGGCAACTGCGGCGGCAATTCCCGAGCCTACGGCATTTGTTACACTGTCATTAGTCGAGGTTACCGGAATATCTGAGCCTACCGCACTTATATCTATTCCGGCAGTCATATCCGACATTGCGCCTCTTGAAGAATCCTCGGAAATAATCGGGGGAAGCTCAATGTAATCGGGAAAAATGATTTTCTTTGATTTTGCACCGACAAGGTATTCGCCGGATTTTACTGAAACGAAAACCGCGGGGATTTCTGCGCCTTCGAGATCCATACTTACATTGCCATCTGTTTCTGTATCGTTGTCATATATTACAACCGCGCAAGCTCCGTGAGAAGCGGCAATATTTATCTTTTCAACAAATGAGATATCCCCTCTTTTAATTACCGCAATTTTTCCCTCAAGGTCGGAATTTTTTAATTTTTTATAGTCACTCTCACTGCCAACGCCGCCTATTACAACATATTCGATTGTCTGAGAATCAAATATTTCTGCCATTCCCCTGCTGTCCGAAATATTATAAGTGGCATTAGTATCTGTGTATTTTATTTCTATCAGCTCTCCTGTTTTCGAATCCTTAAGCCCGTCTATCGTAAAAGAAAAGTTATCATTAGCCGGATTTTCTGCATTAGCTGTTACGATAAGCCCATCTATTGCCGCATAATCCGGCAACGTTCCGTAATCGGGATTTTGAGCAAGCGGCTGTTTTATTTTATAAGCAGAATCATATATACTATATGTTCCAACAGTTCCAAACTCACCTGCTCCAGTTATCACTGCTACGCCTTTATCATATGCATTTTTTACTGCTTTGGCAAATTCACCGTCACTGCTGAATTCGTATATCGCATCGGGATTTATGCAGATAACGTCAGCCCCAAGAATCACCGCGTCATTTATCGCGTCTGCTACCGCGCTTTCCTTTATATTTCCCTCATTATCCGTAACACGCATGAGGAAAAGCTGTGCTTCCGGAGCAGTACCGTCAAAGCCGCCATTTTCAGCATTTTTATTGTTAGCAGCCGCCGCACCCATAGCAAAAGTACCATGAAGGTTAGCGCCCTCAATTTGACTGTTGCCGTCGCCGTAATTGTACGCAAACGGGATTTTTTCGCTGATATAGTATTCAGATTTATTATCTTCATTCCCGAAAGCATTCTGTTTATATGCCGATGTTTCCGGCAATTTTTGAATGACTTCCGCTTTTGTAAGTTTAGCGTTTTTGCTGTCAGACAGCGTAAACAGATAATTTTCTGTACTAAATCCCAAGTCAATTATCGCTATTGCGGTTTTTGAGCCATCAGCTTTTATATCGTCTTTGATATTTTGCCCCGATGATACGAACTGAGGTTTTCCTAAAGCATTATTGTCAGCCGCAAGCACAGCGGCAGGGTAACTCGAAAGGAGCATTATAAGCGTTAGAATAAAGGCAGTAATTTTTTTGAAAAATTTATTTATCAACTTTTAAGCCTCCTTTAATCATCAATATCAACACGTATAGTTTTTGAGTTCATAGCATAATCATCAACAGTTACATATATATAGCTTTTATCAAAATCGGTTATATCAAAGCAAACTTCAGAATCATGCACATTTTCTTCGTACTTAACATCGATTTTTGAATTATAGAAATACATATCTTCCAAAGCAAACTCACTGTCCATGTCAAGCTCTGCATTTGGCAGATAAGCGGATATTTTACTTATGTAATGATTGTCTTTCGCAGATATCTTCATAAATTTTTTTCCTGTTTCGGAATCAGTTTCAAATGTCACTTCTGAAATTTCCGGAGATTCTGTATCAAGCATTATCGGAAATTCCACAGTCTGCGTCCGATCATCATTCCAATAAGCATATATACGGCATATATACCGTCCGTCAGGCATTATATAGCTTGAGCCTATTCCATCAGAACCGTCCCATATATATAAATATTGGAAATTATCTGCTAAGTCACTGTAACAGGTTTTAGTGAAATTATATGATGAACCCATAGAAATTTCTTCGCCTGTATCTTCACTTGTCACATAAACATCAATTTGTCTTATATTTCGAAGCGGCATAAATGAAAACAGCATTTCATCGCCCCAACCATCTCCATTCGGCGATATAGCAATTAAATCTGAATATGCCTTAAAAGATACATTATCTATTCCAGATATTGCTATATCATATGGAGAATTTACCGCGACATACTGGTTTGGATAAAACGTATTGTTTCCGTCATATCCCAACCCATCAAAAAGTTTTCCTCTGTCCCAATCACCGACATACCCCATATATGGTATACTTGCGGAATAATCGGGTGAATTTTTTGAATCCGCATATTCAAGATATATGAACCCTTCCGCAAAGAAACCATTTTTAAAAACTTTTTTATAACGCTTAAAGTCGCTGTCATCAATTTTTACATTTAAGGTAAATTCACGGCTTTCTCCAGCTCCCAAAGTAAATTTTTCCGGCGCATAATTCTTTGAATGGCGGTTTATATTGTTTCCTTTTCCACCCTCAACGGTAATTTCCGCACCGGCAAAAGCATATGGAGTGTCTGAAATAAAATTAATGTTTTGGTCATTTATGTTTTCAGTTTCATATCCATCACTTGCGGCAGTCGCAGAAAGTATAAATTCCGCCGCTTTATCAGAATTATTTACTGCGGTTACTTTTAATGAATATGTTTGTCCTATATTTTCGCCCAATTCAATTTTAGGCTGGTACTCGCCTGATTTAAGTAAAATCTCGGAATGAATGGCGTCATAGGCATTAGCAATACCTGCTCCTTGCGCACGTGGTGAGATTTCAACGCCGTTTTCATCGAGTAACGGTGTTGCAGATGACATCAGGCAAAGTTTCATATATTCCGGCACAAGGTCATCGGGCGGGAGTGTACCGTTTTTTATAAGATTTGATTTAACTGCGGCGGCAATTCCCGATATCATTGGACATGCCATTGAAGTACCGCTCATAAAATTATATTCGTCATCTGATTCCGATACAACAGCTGATAAAATATTTCCGCCAATTCCCGTAATTTCGGGCTTTAAAGTAAGCTCTGGCGTTGTTCCCCATGATGAAAATGAAGATAACTTTCCACCGTCAGGATTTTCTTCAAGCGAATATTTGGTTTTAGGAATTCTTACGGTCTTTTTTTCAGCAGATATAAGCGCCTGACCGTCCTCATATGAAATCGAAATCGCTGGAAGTGCCGGGTCGTCTGCCTGTATATATATACTGTCTGCGCCTTTGGAATTGAAAATTATTACCCCAACGGCTCCGGCATCTGCGGCATTCTGGATTTTTTCAGAAAATGTAATTGTACCGCGTTCAATCAGCGCGATTTTGCCGGAGACATTTACTTTTTCAAAATCTGATTTTTCACCTATTCCAGAAACATATACATATTCTGTGGTTTTTCCGGCAAACTCATCAGTAAACGATTTATCTGAGCTTCCGTCAAGCACTGCTGAGGTTTCATTATATCTGATTTTAGTGTCAGATGATGAGTATAAATATATCTGCGGAACAATATAATTTTCAGCGCTTGCTACGGATATCGCGTCAGGAAATACGCTTGGATCGGCTACATATCCATAATCGGTATAATCCGTTGTAGGTTTTGTTATGCCGTAATTTAAATCATAGTAGCTTCCACTTCCGGCTTTACCATCGTTACCCCCTGCCGCTACAAATATTACTCCGCTTTTTATAACACGCTCGACTGCCTCACCCAAATTAAAATTATACATTTCATAAACAGAACCGCTCGGAACTCCCAGGCTGAAATTAATTACATCAGCTCCGAGAGATACTGCGTCTTCAAGCGCGGCAACAGTTGCAATATCATCACTATATACGGAATCGTCACTGTATACTTTCATTAAAAGTAACTGAGCTTGCGGAGCCGCGCCATTAAAAGTTTCACCGTCTGAATGATTGCCTGCCGCAATAGCCGCTACATGAGTTCCGTGATCTGACGAATTTAAAACATCTGTGTCATGGTCTGCGTAATCATAAGCAAATGGTATTTTATCAGATATATATGTACCATATTCTGGAGTAAACGAATACGCGTTTGTTACTAAATAACGCTTCTCCATCTTTTCTTCAGTAAGTTTTACTTTCGTTTTTTCAGGAAGGGTAAAAATTTCATGACCTGTATCAAAGCCATTGTCAATTATGGCGATAACCGTTCCTTCACCCCCAAATCCTTCAGAAATAACCGTATCGCTTCCGACATATGGTGCGGCAGATGCCATCATCGTTTGATACTTATCCGGTTCATACTGATTTGAATAATAAACACCATCTATATTTTCAAGTTGACGCAGTTCGTCAACATATTCTTTCGGAACATTAGCGGCAAATCCGGCAAAAATCACATCATAATCGCATATAAATTCGATATCGGGGCAGATTTCTGCGGCAGATGTCTTGATTTTATCCAAAACTGCATTAATTTCGGCTCTGTCAGATTCAGCTTTTTCAGAGCCCAAATATTCATCGCGCGGAATATCCCCCATTCTTTCAATTACGGCAGGAATATCTGTAACTGCGATTATTTCTACGGTTTCCTTATTTTCTTCTGCTGAGGCAGTATCTATTATTTTTATATCATTTTTGACATTCTCTATATAAGACAGAGGTACAGTTGCGCCCGCATTTGCGGTTAAAGCGGTAACCGCAAGAATAAATGCGACTGCGGCTCTTATATGTGTGCGTTTCTTTGAAAATTTACTCACTTTATCTGCGAACCTCGATTCTTTTAATTTTTTTATCTATAATTTTATATCTCAAAAATTTAATACATTTGGGTAAATTTATTTCACCATGAGATAATTATACATTGACTTAATCATAAAAGCAATACAGTTATATGTACATATTTAATTTATTTTACAAATATCTATTTATTTTGTATACTTCATCTGATATAATGATAAAAATATCAAAGGTTAATTTTTATGAAAAGGAGTACTTTATTTTGGCAAAAAATAAACAAAAAGAAAAAGACCCGCTTGCTTGTCGATTGAATAAAGTCGGAGGACAGGCTGTGCTTGAAGGTGTCATGATGAAAAGCGGCGAACGCTATTCTCTGGCTGTACGCAAGGAAAGCGGCGAAATTGAAATACGCAATAAAATCTTCAAATCAATCAGAAAAAAATACAAGCCACTGAATATCCCGATTTTACGCGGAATTATAAATTTTGTGGAAATGATGATTCTCAGTTTCAGAACGCTTTCAGATTCCGTAGACATGCTCGGAATTGAGGAAGAAGAAACTAAATTTGAAAAGTGGCTGGAAAAGCATTTCGGCAAAAAACTGCTTGATTTCGTTATGGTTATAAGTACCGTACTCGGTGTGGTTCTAGGAGTTGGATTATTTACGTTTCTTCCGGCAGTTACTACAAAAGCTGCTGACAATGCTACCGGAGGAAATCTCGGTTGGTTTAAAAACATAATCGAAGGCTTGATACGAATCGGAATATTCGTTTTATACATTTGGCTCGTGTCTTTTGTAAAGGAAATCCGCCGCACATTTGAATATCACGGTGCAGAGCATAAATCAATCGCCTGCTATGAAGCCGGACTTGAGCTCACGCCTGAAAACGCTAAAAAATGCACTCGTTTTCACCCCAGATGCGGAACAAGCTTTATTTTTGTTATGCTGATTTTGAGCATAATAATTTTTTCGTTTATTTCATGGGATAATATTTTTGTGCGTGTTGGACTCAAAATTCTGCTGCTTCCGATTGTTGTAGGCGCCGGATTTGAATTTATAATGGCTGCCGGTAAACATGACAGCATTATTTTTAAAATTTTATCTGCTCCGGGACTGTGGATGCAGCGTATAACTACTCGCGAACCTGATGAATCACAGCTTGAAGTAGCGATTGCCGCACTTAAATCCGCAATGCCTGACGAATTTCCGGCAGCAGTCACTGAACAACATGGCGAAAACAGCGAATCTGAAACAGCCAAAGAAGAAAACAAGTAATATGACTCTTAACGATATTATAAAAAAACTCCGTGACAGCGGAATTGATAATGCACCATTTGAGGCACGGATTTTAGTTGAACATTTTACAAAAATTCCGGCCTCAAAATTGGTTTTGATGAGGGATACAGATTTTTCCGGACACGAATTTTCAGCAATTCTCGAAAATGCCGTCGCACGCCGTATCTCGCGAGAACCGCTTCAGTATATAATCGGTCACTGGGAGTTTATGGGACATGAATACGAAGTTTCACCGTCATGCCTTATACCAAGAGAAGATACAGCGGTTCTTGTTGAAAATGCGCTCAAAGCCACACCGCAGGGAGCAAAAATCACTGATTTATGCACAGGAAGCGGCTGTGTTGCGGTATCAATGTTACTTTTACGCCCCGATATTACCGCATATGCCGTTGAATTATATCATGATACTGCTGAAATTGCCGCAAAAAACGCGAATAATTTAGGAGTAGGTAATCGATTTAATTTAATAGAGGGCGATGTTACGCATGATGTATTCGATAAAACCGATGTTTTTGATGTAATCGTATCAAATCCTCCGTATATATTAAGCAGTGATATGGAAAGTCTTGAGCCGGAACTTTTTTTTGAACCGAAAGCCGCACTTGACGGAGGAATTGATGGACTTGATGTAATCGCTCCGATTATGGAAATTTATCCCGCTCACATAAAAAAAGGCGGAGCTATGTTTATCGAAATCGGTTGGGATATCGGAGATGCGGTTTCACTTCTTGCGGAAAAGCTTGTCTTGTCCGGTAATGCCGTTTCATATGAAATAATAAGAGATTCCGAAAACAGAGACCGTGTACTTTCTATAAAGTTTTAATTTTATCTGTATATATTATTTCAATTAATATTTTTATAAATCATTATAAAATTCATAAAAGTTCATAAAAGTAAATGACAGGTGATTGTTTTGAGAAAAGTAAAATTTTTTGATACAACGCTCCGTGACGGAGAACAGACACCCGGCGTTCATTTCAGCATAAATCATAAAATTGAAATCGCACGTCAGCTCTCACGTCTCGGTATTGATATAATCGAAGCGGGATTTCCGGCTTCTTCTAAAGGTGACTTCAAAGCGGTTTCTCAGATTGCACATGAGATAAAAGGTTCAGTTATAGCCGGACTTTCGCGTGCTACAAGAAATGATATCGATACTGCATATGATGCCGTAAAAAAAGCTGACGGAGCACGACTTCATATTTTTATCGCCACAAGCGATATACATATGCGCCATAAGCTTAAACTCACACGAAATGAAGTTCTTGAAATAACCCGTGATATGCTTTCATATGCTCGTACCCTTACAGATGATATTCAGTTCTCACCCGAAGATGCCACTCGTTCAGACCCGGATTTTTTAATAAAAGTACTTAAAACCGCAGTTGAATGCGGCGCGTCCACAATAAATATTCCCGATACTGTCGGATATACTGTGCCCGCTGAATTTGCCGCACTCATAGACCGTATAAACAAAGAGGTAATTCTTCAATGCGACCGTGAAATTGATTTAAGCGTTCACTGTCACAATGACTTAGGTCTTGCCTCCGCAAACACTCTTATCGCTGTGCGGAATGGCGCATCACAGGTTGAAACTACAATAAACGGACTCGGTGAGCGTGCTGGAAATGCCGCTTTTGAAGAAATCGTAATGGCGCTTGATGTAAGAGCAGACAGCTTCGGAGTAACTCATGGAATAAATTTATCTGAAATTACACGTACAAGCCGTCTTGTATCTTCGCTTTCTGCAATTGCGGTTCAGCCAAACAAGGCAATTGTAGGCGCAAACGCATTTTTGCATGAATCCGGAATACATCAGCACGGAATGCTCTGCGATAAATCCACTTATGAGATTATAAATCCAGAAAAAATCGGGCTTAAAGTGTCCGGTCTTGTGCTTGGCAAATTAAGCGGCAGACACGCTTTCGCTCAAAGAATATCTGAGCTTGGATATGCCCTTGACGATGAAGCAATTAACGCTACATTTGAAATTTTCAAAGAAAATGCCGACCGCAAATCCGAAGTTGCCGATGACGATATCCGCGCGATTGTTAATGAATATCTCGATACCAAATCCGGCAAGTACAAGCTGTGCGATTTTCAGATTCAAAGCGGCGGACGTGTAAAATCAATGGCAATGATAACTCTCAGCTATACTGAAAACGGAGAGCAAATTGAAACCTCCGAAGCCGCTGTGGGTGAAGGTCCGATTGACGCAGCGTTCAACGCAATTAACCGAATAGTCGGAGCAAACGGCAAAATTCAGCTTGAAAATTACGAAATAAAAGCAGTGACCGAAGGTACTGACGCTCTCGGAGAAGTACGGGTAAAAATCCGTGAAAACGATACTACAT
>CALWTV010000232.1 GCA_944384555.1 uncultured Clostridia bacterium
TAATTTAACAGCAACCCAAGTTGCAGAAAATTTTATAGCGGTAGATAGAGATGGTATACTATAAGGCGAACTGCATATTGTCACAGCTATTGCCCTTATTGTTGACTTACAAAAATATACCCCTCCAACAACATAAGTCATTTCTTCCTCTTTCATAATCGTACCATTGTCATAATTGTAAAAATACTTGTTTTATCTATTAAATTTTATTTACCGCACATCTATATTTTTCTTTAATGCTTTCGATAACATTTTTAATATCTCGTAGTCTGTCATAATAACTCCCCGGTATCGCTCCAATACTATCTGTTTTTATAAGTAGTATATTAGGTTCTTTAGCTTTTAAATCAGTCACCTTTCCCATTGAAATTTTAATAAAGTCTATGTACCATTGAAAATAATTAAACCATAACTTTGAGTGCATTCCCCATTCCGATTGAAGTCCTTTGAGTACATACACTGCCATGTCTTTATATTCTATATTTTCAGTAGCAACTGCGTAATATATAAACAGAATTAAAATATCCAATTCTTTGCTATCGGGATTTACACTTATATCTCTCGGTTTTTCAAATAATGAATCAATAATATTTATTGATAATTCAGAAAGATTTTTTTCTTTATTTGTAAGAGAATTTACCATATTACGTTTCACACCGGATAAAATATAATTTCGATTTCTATCTTCTGAAAACATTTTTATAATACTGTCAGTGTTTTCGTCATCTAAATTGTCACAAATATCTGTCAAGCCCAGCAAATATATAATACCTTTTCCGGCTTTTATATTAGCTATCTTTATTCGTTCGCCGTGGTATAATCTATCATTAATATTTTCAAAAATAATCATCTCAACAAACATTGCTAATACAATTAATATAAATAAAGGCACTTTAAATGCTATACAAAGGATACCTGCAAATGTTAATGCTGCTATTCTGCTATAAATTTTAACATACAGCCCTTTTTTAATTATTTCAAGCTGACATCCTATATCATTATTATTCTCCATTCCATATGGTAAAAAATCATAAAACAGCACACTTGTTCGTATGGTAAATTTAACTTTCAAAGAATTATTATCATTATTTATACACAACGGATATAAAACAAGCGGAAATAATGAATATCCTATAATTTTATAGTATATCGCTCTAATAAGACTTGATAGATTAAATATAATCAAGTGCAGTGTTAAGAAAGTTCCAAGAAATATCCCTATTCGAATTATAAAATTTGCATGATAAGTCCAGCTGCTATCCATAGTCAATCCAATCACTAAGGAAACCGTCATAACCACTGCAAAAGAGCATATATAAAAAACACGTATCTGAAATCCCTTTTTTATTTTCTCCTTATTTCTTGTAGCTACCTATATATATAAAAAGAATTATTTTTTTATAAAATACACACACCACGCAATTGTATCGATAACAACAAGGACGATAGATGTAATGAATAATAAAATTAATCGATCCGTTTTTTGTTCTAAAATATCTATTATACTCCATCCAATTGGTCCAAGTGAAACAACTGACAGCATTAATGGCGTGAATAAATTAAAGGATTTTTTCATTATAAAAATTCACCTTTCTTGATTATTATATTCCTATTAAAGGTTTAAATTTTCTTGCCGTTTTCTTGTTATAATGTAAAAAAGTATATTTATTGAATTTTATCACTATTTTATAGTTATTGTAAGTATTTATATTTTTTAATAGTGTGATTTTATTTCTAAGTGCTGTTTGTTGTAATTCTTATCATTTCGTTTAAATTTTTATCAAAAAAGCCCTGCTTTCGCTGAGCTTTACTACATAAATGCCGTATTTTTTATTTAATATTATGGCGGTTAAAATAGTTAAATGCAATTAACTGCATTATTTTAATTTTAATGGAAATATTACAGAGATAAGCAGTTTTGATTTTACCTTTAAGCGGCATGTATTGATAACATTTTCTAATTATGATATACTGTTTTTGTGATAGAATTGATCATTAAAACTAATTTGACTCCCTTTATATATAAACTTTAGCAATAAATAATAGATAAAATTAAAACATATATTAAATAAATGAAGGAATGATTTTATGGATAAGCCTTGTGTGTTGTTCAGTCCTATTGGTATGACGGATCCTGTTGGAGGTGACTATGACGGTCCTTTTCTTCATATTCTTCGTCATTATAGACCTGAAAAGGCTGTACTTTTTATGACAAGAGAACCTTGGGAAAGGCATATAAAGGACAACAGATACTGTGCCTTGGCTTCAAGAATATGTCCGGAAACGGAACTTGAAGTTTTGGACAAATACAACTATATTGAAAACGCTCATAAATTTGAAATATACGACGAACCCTTTAAGGAGGAACTGGAAAAGCTTCACAGAGATTTTCCAAACCACACAATACTTGCAAATATATCCTCAGGAACTCCTCAAATGGAAGCGTCTCTTTATTTGCTCTCGGCGATACTTCCATTTGAAATTACACCCATTCAAGTGGAAACTCCGGTTAAAAAATCGAATAAAACAAAATCCAGTTCTGATACATTTGAACTTGAAACTGTATGGGAAAATATCATAGAAAACTGTTTTCCGGATGATGCTGAAAACAGGTGCGTAAATATTCCATTGCAAAATGCTCATAAGGCTATACTGCAGAAAAATGTTGCCGCTCTTGTGGAAAATTACGACTATTCAGCCGCAATTACAATTACACAAAGTGCCAAGGAGCTTTTTTCTGATAAGCTTTTGGATTTGCTGACTTCCGCACAGTACCGTTCTTCTATGAAGATAAGCGAATCTATAGAAAAACTCAGAAAATCAGGATACAATATTACAGAATTTTTTGAGGTTCAGGACACAAATATAAGAAACTGTTATGAATATATTCAAAATCTTGAGCTTATTTTGAAACGCAGTGACTATAACAATTTTTCCCGAGCTGTCTCCCCTGTTCTTACAGACCTTATGGAGCTTGCCTGCGAAAAAATATTCCATAAAAATCCACGGATATGGTATCAAACAGAAAAAAACACCGGCGTCCACAAGCTCAGCAGAAATCTTCTTTCCCGGTTTGAGCCTGCTGTTTTATCTGAGCTTGACAATGCGTTCATCAACGGATTTAAGGACTGTCCGGTAGCCGCTTCAAATCTGCTGATTATTTTGCAGACTTTAGATTTAAACAGCGGCAGCAATAACAACAAGCTTATTTCTTATTTTCAATCACTGAGGGATTTTGAAAGCAAAATAAGAAACCTTGCCGCCCATGAAATAATAGGTTTTTCTGACAGCGACATAAAGCAAAAAACCGGGATAAGCTCCGTAAAGGTATTGGATATGTTAAAGGAAATATTCTCCCTTTGCTCAAGGAGGACCAACCTAAAATGGGACGGTTACGAAAAATTTAATGATGAAATAATCAAAACACTTTTATAAAGGACATAAATATGACATATTACAAAAATCTTAGTGGAAATTCAGGTGTATTTCAATATGAAATCGGAGAAGATTTCATAATTGTTAGATTTAAAACCTCTGCACGTCTGTATAAATACTCGTACAAAAAAGCCGGAAAGGAAAACGTTGAAAAAATGAAAGCTTTAGCCAAGTCAGGTTCAGGTCTTAATTCATTTATTTCAAGGAATGTCAGGTATCTTTATGATTAGTTTTGCATTTAAAAGTGCGAAGCTGCTAAAAAATACGCTTAATTTCAGTTAAAACATTGAGGTTCGCACGGTATTTTTCTTAAAAAACATTGATTTTTCTATAGGATTGATATAAAATAATACATATTGTAGGCAATTATTTACTAATATACAATTTTAGCAATCATAATATTAGTAAGTTTTTGCCGAAACAACTTACACCCCGTAAGGGGACGGATCTGCCTGATACTTCTCAATTTTTGTAATAACATCTCTAAACCAACTTACTCCCCGCAAGGGGACGGAAACTTGTCCACAACCACCGTATCGCTCGGAACTGTCGAAACAACTTACACCCCCCGTAAGGGGACGAAAACGCTGGTATCCATACGCCTGTAAAT
>CALWTV010000233.1 GCA_944384555.1 uncultured Clostridia bacterium
CTATACCGCAGAACAGTATGTAAACCATGTCTTTGGTAAAACTGAAAATATCTCACAGGAATACTTAGATGAGAATTTTAACGGCGGGTGGAAAATTACAACTGAGAAGTTGGGAAAATTTGAGTATGAATGTGCGGAGCTTGATTTAGAAGAATCAAAAATGAAGTACTTCGTCCGTATAATTGACGGGTATATGCTGATGATTTCTTTTGGAGGTGAAGGCGGGAGTGATTTTTCGGAGCTGATTTCCGCTTTTTCCTAAACAGTAATATCCATTCAGAAAAATTTAAAGGAGCCGACAAAGATGTTTGAATATAAAAGTCTTGATGAGATAATCGAAAAATCACGCGGACTTGGCTATGAACTTCCGCACAGCGATGATATGAGTGTACTTGCGCGTCGGGTTAAAATCAGCGAAAAAATTATTTTAAAAAATGCGCTGGTGGTGCACCCGATGGAGGGATTTGACGGAGAATTCAGCGGTGAACCGAGTGAGCTTACATTTCGCAGATACCGCAGATTCGCAGAAGGCGGAGCAGGTCTGATTTGGTTTGAAGCAACTTCTGTTACAGAAGACGGCAGAACTTGCCCGCGTCAGCTCTGGATAAATCGTGAAAACATAGACGGCTTTAAGCGAATTGCGGAGGAAATTCATAAAATATCAGACGGAGCGGCGGTTATAATGCAGCTGACACATTCCGGCAGACAGTCCGCCCCTCACGGCAAACCCGAACCCGTTATCGCTTACCATAATCCCGTGATGAACACAAAATTCAATATTGACCCGTCATATCCCGTAGTCAGCGACGAATATCTTGACGCTTTGCGAGAAAAATTTTATGAAGCGGCACAGCTTGCATATGAAGCCGGTTTTGACGGAGTTGACGTTAAAGCGTGTCACCGGTATCTGATGTCGGAACTGCTTTCAGCTTATACGAGAGAAGGAAAATACGGCGGAAGCTATGAAAACCGTACACGACTTTTTAAAGACGTGATATCAGATATAAAATCGGGAATAGCAGATAAAACCGGATTTATTATCGGTTCAAGATTCGCAAGTTATGACGGAATAGATTATCCTTATGGATTTGGAGTTAATCATGAAGATTACCGCATACCCGATACAACCGAACCGATACAGCTTTTAAAAGAGGCAAATCAACTCGGCGTAAGTCTTGTCAATATCACAATGGGAACTCCGTATTATAATCCGCATGTAAACCGCCCCTATTCAGATGGAGGATATGTGCCGCCGGAAGAACCAATTGAGGGCGTTATACGTTTGATTAGCGGTGTTGAGCAGTTAAAAAAAGCTGTTACGGAAATAACATTTGTAGGTACTGGATATACGTATCTGAGAGGGTTTGCCCCGAATGTAGCAGCAGGCGCAGTCGAAACGGGAAAAACGGATATTGTGGGATTCGGACGAATGGCGTTTGCGTATCCGGATTTTGCACGTGATATATTAAACGGCGCGTTTGACGCTAAAAAAGTATGCATGACTTGCGGAAAATGTACGGAAATTATGCGTGCCGGTAAAACAACAGGCTGTCCTGTCCGCGATAAATTATACACAGAGATATACCAGTCTCTAAAAAATTGATTAAAAATTTTTTTATTAAAACAGCATTTTAAGAAGGAACTTATTTTTTTCAGTATGAAATCAACATTTAAGAGAACCACAATCGCCTGCTTTTTCGGAATTTTCGGGCAGGCGATAATCACGAATATAGCGGCAATTCTATTTGTGCCGATGATGACATTGTACGGATTTGACTATGGGCAATTGGGAGTTATCGTTGCTGTAAACTTTATATCGCAGGTATCGGCAGATATTTTGTTTTCAGGTGCGATAGATAAGCTCGGATATCGCAAAATTGTACTTCCGACTTGTATTATGGCGGCAGCCGGACTTATTCTGTTCGCACTGTCACCGTATATATTTCCGTCAAATATATATTTAGGAATATTAATATCCACGATAATTTTCGCATTTTCAAGCGGACTTCTCGAAATACTGCTGAGTCCGATAGTCGCGGCGATTCCAGGAAATGACAAGGGACCGGCAATGAGCCTTATGCATTCATTTTACGCATGGGGTCAGGCAGCTACGATAATTATCACTACGATATTTATTTTTTTGGCTGGAAGCGATAAATGGCAGATAATCGTTTTCGCATGGGCAGTTATACCGTTGATTGCGTTTTATCTGTTTTTATTTGCGCCGTTTCCGGACGCAGTGCCGGAAGAAGAACGTCAAGGCTTTAAAAAATTGATTTTCCACCCATTTTATATTTTTGCGTTGTTTGCGATATTCTTCGGAGCAGGCGCGGAAGTTGTAATGAACCAGTGGGCGTCAACGTTTATGGAAAATGGACTTCATCTGCCCAAACTCGCAGGAGATTTGTTCGGAATGTGCGGTTTTGCGGTATTTCTCGGAATCGGCAGAACTCTTTACGGCATCTTCGGCTCAAAAATCAACATGAGTTCGGTAACTATCGGTGGCTCACTGCTTGCGGCAGTCTGCTATATCGGAACGGCGTTATCTCCGAATATATATATGTCCGTAATTTTCTGTGTTGTATGCGGAATTGCGGTAAGTCTTTTATGGCCGGGTACAATTGTGCTTGCTTCGGATAAATTCCCGACAGCGGGCGGTTGGCTGTTTGCAATACTGGCGGCGGCGGGCGATATCGGCGCGTCCGTATTCCCATGGATAACCGGAGAAGTTATTGATTCTTCAATTGAGTCATCATTTATATCAGGATTTGCTGATATGCTCTCGATATCAGCAGAGCAGGCATCAATCAGATTCGGTCTGCTTATCGCGGCATTATTCCCGATAGGTGCGCTGATATCCCATATCATTTTAAAGCAAATGGCAAAAAGTAAAAAAGAATAATCAAAAAATAAAACTGACTTCGCTTTTGTATCGGAGTCAGTTTTTTTAATATAACTTGAGTTAACTCAAAAAATCTAATTTAGAGAAATAACAGCAGACTAATCGCCATAACAGCCATACCACCAATAAGTCCATATATGGATATATGATGCTCACCGTATTCCCTCGCCGCAGGAAGAAGTTCATCGAAAGATATAAACACCATAATTCCCGCAACTCCCGCAAAAATAACGCCAAATACCGTATCAGTCATAAACGGATTAAGCACAAGCCAACCAACGAGAGCTCCAATAGGTTCAGCCAGTCCCGATAAAAACGAATATCGAAACGCTTTAAGCTTTGAGCCGGTAGCTTGGTAAATCGGAACGGATACCGCAATTCCTTCAGGAATATTGTGAATAGCAATTGCCGCGGCAATCGGAATTGCAATCTCAGGTTTCTGCATTGCGGAAATAAATGTCGCAATACCCTCGGGAAAATTATGAATACCAATAGCAAGCGCAGTAAATATTCCCATGCGCATTAATTTTGAATTTTTAGCATCGGTTTTGCAAGCATCTTCAACGCATTTGACTTCATGAGGATTTTTTTCGGACGGTATCAATTTATCTATTAGCGCAATTACGAACATACCGCCAAAAAATGAGATTACCGTTACCCAGTTGCCGGCAATATCTCCGAGGTCGGCGGTGAGCGATTCCTTTGCCTTGACGAATATTTCAATCATTGATACATAAATCATTACTCCGGCGGAAAATCCCAAACTCAGCGATAAAAATACGCGGTTTGTCTTTTTGCTGAAAAAGGCGATTATGCTTCCGATTCCAGTACTCAGACCGGCAAAAGCGGTAATCAGGAATGCGATTAGAACATTTTCCATATAGATTTATCCTTCAAATTAAAACTTTACTTAATGACGGTTAATCACAATTGTAACATATCAGCTTTATTTAATTAAATTCCTTTACGAGTTTAGCGAGTGCCGTGAATTTTTCATATTCCACATAAGGCGGACAGCTATCACTGTTTGAAAGCACAAAACCTCTGTTTTTATTCATTTTAATTAATTTTTTTGCGTATTCAAGCAGTTCGTCAAGAGGAGAATTCAGCATCTGAACCGGCTCTATTCCTCCTATGACTGCCACATTCTGGGGAAGTATAGCGGCGGTCTGTTCCATTGTGACGTTGCCGGTAGGCGGGGGGCTCACAGATTCAACGGCGCATATTCCCTGAGCCGCCATCGGAAGCAGTAAATCTTTTACGTGTCCGCAGGCGTGCTGAACGTATACTTTGCCGGAATTTCCTAAAATTTTACACCAGTCTGAAATTTCCGGCGCTATATATTCATTGTATAATTGGGGGCTTACGTTTGTAGTTGAGCTGTCTTCCCAAGAAATAAAGGCATCGGCATCGCTTTGCGCTGACATTTCCGCAGTCATGCGTGATTTTGAGTACATTACCTCAAGCACTTCTTTAATTGTATCGGGGCAATCCTCGCAGAGATATGCTAAATTTTCCGTTCCGACCCATGTTTCAATCATCCCCTGAAATGAGGATTTACAGTCTGTTCCCATAATCGGCAACATAAGCCCGTTTTCGCCTAAATCCGCATAAGCGCGGTTAAGTCCCTTGACGTTCGATACGATTTCCACATCTTCATAAAACGCTTTTAAAAGCATAAGCCCGTCTTCATCTTCGATTGGGTGTTTTGTGATAAACCACGTATTCGCCGCAGGAGCATATGTATATTCAGCATAAAAATCCCCTTTAGGCGTCGAAAATGTGACATACCGCTTTCCGTCCGCGTAGCGTTCAGATGACGAGCAGTTTTTTCGCTGAACTCCGTAAGCACAGCCGGCTCCTCTGAAAAGCGGGTCAGCTCCCATTTCCTCAAGATATCTTCTGTCTCCTTTAGCACGTACATCTTCCGGAAGATAATCAAAATAATATGCTAAAAACGGTGAAAACGGCACACGGTCAGTTTTTTCACCCTTGATTGACGCAAGTAGACGCTGTTTTGGAGTCATTTCGTCCATTTTTACCACTCCTTTTATTATAAATAATATGTATTTATTCAAATAAGAAACCAAGTCCCTTTTCAATTACTATATCCTTTGCAAGACTTGTTTCGGATTCAAATCCATTATACGGTCCGATTTTATATGTTCTTTTTCCATCGACGTTTTGTGCGGTGAGCATATGAATTCTGTATTTGATGTCTTTGTTAAGTTCCTCAATGCGTTGAGCTAACTCATGAAAGTGCGTTACATAAAATGCGCAGCAGCCAATATCTGATAAATATTTAATCAGCGATTCCGCAAGAAAAACTCCGTCAAACGCACTTGTACTTGAAAAAGTTTCATCTAAAAGTATCAGCGAGTTATTATCCAGATTTTGCAGACATTTTTTAAGTCTGATTACTTCGTCAGCAAGACGTCCTTCATTTATATTATCAATATTTTTTACATATACCGTGGCTATAACTCTGAATGGCTTCATTTCCGCAGATGACGCGGGTACCGGCATTCCAAGCTGAAAGAATATCTGCGCAATGCCGATTGAATTTAAATATACGGATTTTCCGCCGCTGTTCGGTCCAGTCAGAATAAAAATGCGGTTGTCTGCGTCCATATCCACATCATTTGCGACAATATTTTTCCTCTGGCATTTTTCAAGGAGATTGATATTGTACAGATTGCGAATCTTATGGCAGTCAGACACATTCGGAAAAGCCAAATTTCCTCCCTGACGCTGAATACTCAGCATATAGCGTGATGCGTGTATAATGAAAGAAATATCATTTTTAATATTGATTATTGCCACTGCGTCTTGCCTAAAAGAGTCTATAATATCGCGGCGGACTTTTTTCAGAACTCCTTTGAATACAGCATTCATTGCGCTGAATATTTCATTGTTTACTGAAACTATGTTTTTTCCGATTAATCTTTTTGTTTCCTTGACACCTAGAGAAATCATACATTTATATTCATCTCCGGGGTTTTCGTCACGGAATATGGAGTCTACTATACCCGCACTAACATACGGACTTTGATTGAAAGTAGTGATTCCGATTTCCCTTACCTGAAAATTTACATCAAGATTTACTCCGAGTGTCACGGATTTTATATTTTTCAGACTGTCGTCCAGTTTGTCAAGCCACGACTTTATATTTTTGTAAAATTCACTTTCTGAGATACTGACACAGGCATTTATAAAGTTCACCATATCCCTTGCTTTTATCGTACTGTCTAATGTAAGCTGATATAAATCACTTACAATATAGTCAATAGTTTCGGTGAAAGAATTCATTTTAATCAGCGAATAAATAATTGCCTCATTATCGTTGATATCCCCATCTCCGTACTTTGTAAAAAAATCTGCAAGACTGCCTATCTGCTCATCTAATTTCTCATATTTCTCTAAAAGTGGAGGACAATTATAGATATCACGGAAAATATCCTGACGCTCTTCTATTTCCTTTGGGTCAATTAACATATATGAACTTATATCAGGTATAGGAAAATTGAGTGATTGAATTTCATAAAAGAACATATCCGAATCTGTTTTTTTCAAAATTTGCTCGGGAATAACCGCTTTGTTCTCCATAATTGTTCCTCCATATATTATTTTTGTGTATAAGCTCGCTTTTTTGACTATGCAATCAGACTCCAGATAAATGACCGCAGAAATATATTTATAATTTCAAAAATGAACAATTCAACTGCAAAAAATATCCATAGTTTTATAGGAGAAAAGTTGATTGTTTTACACCATAAAACGAAAATTTTAACTTTAAAAAAATGTACGACATAAAGCGGAATAAGGAACATAAGTACATAAACATGAGATAGAAATGCCAATAAAAAACTGACAAGTGACAGCTGTATTACTTTATATGTAAAATATCGTTTAGGAATGTACATATAATATATAATGCCTGACTCTGCATAATATAGTTCTTGGATATCATGTTTCCCACAAATATCTAACTGCGTACCGGCAATTTCGGAAGGATTTGTAATTGATATGCCCATGATATTCCCCCTTTTTATTTAAATTATACTAAAACTATATATATATTGTCAAGACATTATACAGTTACCTCAATAAAATTATTATTCAGCCATTTCAGAAAAGGCTTCGTTGAATTGATCAAATAGTTTTATGTATCTCTTTTCGTTTTTGGTATAGAAAGAAGTAATATCTTCCACATCATTAAATATATTGCGGAAGTACTGTGCGAGGTCGCCGAGACAGTTCGAATAAAGGAGCGCAACCTGAAAACGGCTTCCGTTCATGATAATGTCTATCATTTCCCTTGACTGAGGGTCGCGGCTGTATTTAGACTTTAGTGCGGTGTCTATATACACGCTTGTTACGCTGCGGTAACTTTCAGCGGCAAGAGCTTCCGTCACTGCACTTATCATATCCATTGAATCAGCGGCGGTGACAGGCACGCACATAAGCGAAAATTCATCATGTGGGATTGTATAATATTCGGTCTGCGCCTCATCATATTTAGGATTGGGGATTATTCCAAAATCGCTCTCCATATCGCGCAGTTCCTCGCATGAGTCAAATCTTGTGCCCCAAATAAGCGCTTGGTCATTTTGGAATAATGTACGCTCGGGAATCGGCCAGTTCGCAAGTGCCAGCTTCATCGGGAATACACAGTTTTCATGCATGAAATCATACATTCTTGAATAAACGTCTATAAATTTGTCATTGTACATTGAAATCGAGATTGTGCCGTCATCGTTTGTTTTTGTCATCT
>CALWTV010000234.1 GCA_944384555.1 uncultured Clostridia bacterium
CGGTAAGGGGTATGAGGATCCCAAAAGTGAACGTGCATAAACCAGTTGTCGCTGTTTCCGTTGCGGTCGAGCCAGTCAAGTACATGAGGAGTAACTTCTTCGGCACTTTCACCGCCGCATTTTCCTACATTGAAACATTCATTGAAACCGGAGTTGAACCACCATGATGAATGGCGTTCTGCGAATGTTGAGAAAGAAACTGTGTGCATACCGGCTTTGCGGAACTGCATGAACAGACCGTTGCGGCTGTATGAATCTGAAAATCCGCGGTTTCTGCCCTCAGCGCGCATATCAGCGGCAGTTCCTCCATGACCTAATATACCGGTATGTATTCCGTATTGACCCGTGATAAGCGAGGCACGGGAAGGAAGACAGGGGGCGTTCGGGCAGTAATAATTATCGAATACAATGCCCTCAGCCGCAATTTCATCGATTGCAGGTGTGGTATTTCTGGCATAACCGTAGCAGCCCATATGGTCGCTGCGCAGAGTGTCGATATCAAACATAATAATACGCATAGAATGTCCCTCCTGAAATTTTAATAATTTATTTTAAAAAAGGGCGACCGTAATAAAACGATAGCCCTTTCTTTATGACCATACAGAAATGTATGATTATTTTACTTCAACAGTAGCGCCAGCTTCTGTGAGCTGCTTCTTAATGTTTTCAGCGTCGTCCTTGGAAACGCCTTCCTTAACAGGCTTCGGGCAACCCTCAACCATTTCCTTAGCTTCCTTGAGTCCGAGACCGGTGATTTCGCGGATAACCTTGATAACGTTGAGTTTCTTGTCGCCGAATCCGGTTAAGATAACATCGAATTCAGTCTTTTCTTCAGCAGCGGCAGCAGCGCCAGCAGCAGGAGCAGCACCTGCAACAGCAACAGGAGCAGCGGATACACCGAACTCTTCTTCGATAGCCTTTACGAGGTCAGCGAGTTCGAGAATTGTGAGAGTCTTTATCTGTTCAATAATAGCAGTGGATTTTTCGTTAGCCATTTTGAGTTACCTCCGTTTATTTTAAAGTTATATTTTTATTATTAAAATTTTGAAAAAATATGATATATGCTGCCATATTACGACACAGCGGTACTATACTGCGGCAAGAAAATTATTCGGCAGCGGGAGTGCTTTCGCCTTCTTTGTCGATGATTGCCTGAAGAGCATAAGCAAGACTGTAAAGCGGACCCTGAATGCTTCCAAGAATTTTTCCAACCAAAACTTCGCGGCTGGGAATGCTTGCGAGTGTATCAACGCCTTTAGCGTCAAGGATTTCACCGTCAACAAAACCTGCTTTAATTTCAAAAGTTTCTACTTTTTCAGCATATTCCTTTAAGATTTTAGCGGGAGCAACGGCATCTTCCATACCTATGGCGATTGCGTTCATACCATGTAAATGTTCTTTTAACGCACCGTAACCAACTTCATCACACGCTTTACCGATAAGGCTATTTTTGATAACTGCATAGTCAACGCCGGCTTTACGAAGTTCAGCGCGGAGCTTTGTATCGTCCTCAACGGTAATGCCCTGATATTTAACAAGAACGCCTGACTGTGCTTTGCCTAATTTATCAACGAGGTCAGCAACTATGGCTTTCTTTTCTTCTAAAACTTTATTGCTGGGCATGATTATTTACCTCCTGTCAGAATTTTAAAAAGCGGGAGCAAGGATAAAAAACAAAAAAATGCCTTTTCCTAACGGCATACGATTGTGAGTATAAAGCGATTATCACATACCGAAAAAAGACATAACTAATGATTATATTAAAATATGTCTCCTCGGCAGGAAAGCCAACCGCTTTTACCTTGAACCTGCTGTCTTTGGATTAACAGCATTATTATATCATAATTTTTCTATTATGTCAATACATTTTAAGAAATTTATTTTTTATTGACGAAAAATAAAAATCATATTGATAAAAGAATGCTTTTTTACATAAATTTAATTGACTTAAAGCAAATATGGCGGTATACTGATTATGTATATACTAAAACGAAAGGTTAAAAGGTATATTTATGAATATTGAAGCATATTCCAGAAGAACATACAATAAAATATACACATCAATGAATTTCTATGCTCCGTTTATATTCGAGAAAATCGGTGAAATTGAAAATCCCGTTTTCATGGAAACGTCAGAGCATCTCCGCAAACCTGATCTTAACGCTGAATGGAAACCTCTATCCGGCGGTCAGAAATGGGGCGGGGAATGGGATAATATGTGGATACGCGGTACAGTAACTGTTCCCGAATCCGCAGCTGGCAGAAAGCTTTACGCTCTCCCCAAGGCAAATGCCGTTGAAATTTTATGTTTCCGCAACAATATCCCCTGCGGCATAATTAACTCCAAAAATAACTTCCTCGGTGGAAATCACTGCGAAATGTTCATCACTGCGGACGCAAAACCGGGTGATAAATTTGATATCGCGCTTGAATGTTATGCAGGCCATTTCTGTGCCGGAACTTCTCCTTTTGACAGCTATGGCAGAAATAACCCAGGCGCTCATGATTTCGACCGCACTTTTGAAAGCGTTGACATCTGCGTAATGAATGAAGAAATGAAAGATTTTCTCTTTGATTTACGCACTGTTTTACAGCTTGCCCGTGTACTCGGTGATAATAACGCACTCAAATATAAAGCACGTGCCGCAATCGATGCTATGTTCCCCGATTTTATTCAGGATCCGCTTCAGTACGACATGGACGCAATCATGGCTTCCGTTAAAAAATGCCGTGCTCACCTTGCTCCTGTTCTTGAAAAAACTCAGTCAACCAAAGCTTTCGGAACTGTCGGTATTATCGGTCACTCACATATGGATACCGCATGGCTTTGGCCGGTTTCCGAAACCATTCGCAAATGTGCGCGTACTTATTCAAAGGTGCTTGACCTCATGGATCAGTACCCCGAATACACATTCATTCAGTCAAGTGCTCTCCACTCAAGCTGGATGAAGGATTATTACCCCGATATATTTGAAAAAATCAAACAGCGCGTAGCTGAAAAGAGATATGAGCCTAATGGCGGTGTTTGGGTTGAATGCGACTGCAACATTACTTCCGGCGAACTTATGGTAAGACAATTCCTCTATGG
>CALWTV010000235.1 GCA_944384555.1 uncultured Clostridia bacterium
GTTTTGCATATAGCATTGTTCCGTATGAACGTGAGATTTTATCATAAAGATATTCTTTTCTCTCGCCTTCAATAGCTTTTCTGAGGTCACGCTCGCGTTTGGAAATTTGTTCAATTACGCCGGATAATTTTTTGATAGTTTCTTCTTCTGTTATGCCAAGCGTGATTTGATTTGATATCTGATAAAGGCAGCCGTCAGCGGCAGAGCCTTCACCGAGCATACCTCTTATTGTCAGCCCGATTTTTGTGAGCTGATTTTGAAGTCCCGCGATTTCACGGTTAGCGGTTAATGCCGGCAGGAACATCATAACCGAAGCGCGCATACCGGTACCTAAATTTGTAGGGCAGTGCGTAAGGTAACCGAGATTTTCGTCAAATGCGATATTGAGATTATCATCAATCAAATCATCGGCTTCACAGGCGCGGCGGTATGCTTCTTCAAGCGCTGAACCGGCGAGTATACATTGTATTCTTAAATGGTCTTCCTCGCATACCATTATATCAATTTGCTTTTCCTCATTTTCAAACAGAGCATGAGGTGATTTTTTTGCGGCAAATTCTGGGCTGACGATATGTTTTTCCGCATATGATGCCGCTTCAACATCGGAAATGCTTCCGAAATCTATATATTTATAATTATCTCCGAGTGCGTTTTTTACTTTGCTTATAATTTCGCGTGCGGATGCTGTATCAAGTTTAGGTTCATTGGGGTAATCCGTAATATTTCTTGCGAATCTTACTCTTGAACTTACGATGACGTCCTGGTCACGTCCTGTTGTATTATACCATGCCATAATATATCTGCACCTCTCATTATTCTTTAGTTATTGTCATTATTGTTGATCTGATTCGATTTGTTTAATTTCGTCACGAAGTTCAGCGGCACGTTCAAAATCTTGAATTTCAACGGCAGACGCCAATTCTTTTTTGAGTGATTCAAGCTTTTTAGTGCGGTCGAGTTTATTTCTCAAACATTTAGGAACACGTCCGTTGTGACTTACATTTCCGTGAATACGTTTGATAGTTCCGTCGATTTCGTTTCCGAATATATCATAGCATTTAGCGCAGCCGACTTTGCCGTTCTTTGATATATCTTCAAGAGTGGAACCGCAGAGGGTACATTTTTTTGCTACGTGTGAAGGATTTATTGATTGAGAGGGGGACAACATCGAACCGAACAAACTTCCCAGTCCTGCGAACGGGGACATAAAATCGGAATCGAATATATCGTGTCCGAAAATGCTCGGGGTTTCAAAGTTGAGTTCGCCGTTTTTCTGAGCTTCTGCGGCACATTCGGGGCAGAGGGCGATTGATTTTGTTTTACCGTTTATAGATTCTTTATAAAATAAAGTGGCATTATTTTTCTTACATTTTTGACAAAGCATATAAATCTCTCCTTTTCCTTTTATTTATTAAGGCAGATATCTTTAATTTTTTATATTTTAATAAAGTGGATATTTTACTTTTTTATTTAGTCTTTCTTTTCAATTTTTGACTAAGTAAATGTTATATATTATTTTAATTCATGAGAGCCATTAAAACGTGCCGCATTATGTCGGCTCGAATATTATTTCTTGCGGCAGGCGGTATTCGGTCAAATGCGCTCCCTCTTATTGATGAGGCAATTATTTTCATCTCTTTTTCATTAATAATATCATTATCGAGCAGATTTTTGAGGTATGCGACTGCTTCCTGCTCTCCCAGGCTGTCGCCGATTGCGTGGAAAAAATGCATCAGATATTCATCTTTGTGAAGTTTTACACGGATTATTTTTATATATCCGCCTCCTCCGCGTCTGCTTTCCGTAATATAACCACGCTCAGGTGTGAAACGTGAAGCGATTACGTAATTTATCTGACTCGGCACACAGCCAAGCTGACTGGCTAAATCATTTCGTTTCAGTTCAGCCGAACCGTTTCCGCTGTCAAGCATTTCTTCTATAAGACGCGCGATTGTATCGGATATCAGCACTTGACTCACCTTCTTTCTTAATTTTGTCTTTAGACTTTGACTATCTTTGACTTTCTGATTATATTATACATCAAAGATCAATGAAAGTCAAGAGGTAAAATTGTAAATAAATTGTGAACAAATTTAATCTTGAAAATTAATTCATCTGTAAGTACTTTTGAGACGCCTCCATAAATTGTATATGATATTTTGATTTATATTTTGAATTTCATTTTATCATATGCTTGACTTTGACTATCTTTGACTTTATGATTATATTATACATCAAAGGTCAGAGAAAGTCAAGAGGTAAAAATGTAAATAAATTATGAACAAAATAAAAGCATATGACCCATTGAAAGTCATATGCCCGATTATAATGTTTTTTAGGAGTGCCGATACAGAATAGATATTGATAAATTAATTTACGTTGCCGTTAATATCGCCTTTGCAAGTAATACCGCCGCCTGAGCTTACATCGCCGTTAATATCGCCGTAACAGGTAATCTTGTTACCGCATTTTGCATTGCCGTTAATATCACCTTCACAGGCAATGTTACCGCCTGAACTTGCATTACCGTTAATGTCACCATCGCAGGTAATGTTACCGCCTGAACTTGTATCACCATTAATGTCACCGTCACATTCAATGTTACCGTCACATTCAATGTTACTGCCGCAGTTAATGTCACCGTCGCACTCAATGTCACCGTCACAGTTAATATCACCGCCGCAGCTTACAATACCGTTAATGTCGCCTTCGCAGGTGATGGCACCGCCAGAATTTATATCACCGTTAATATCACCTTCACAGTTGATATTACCGTCGCATTGTACATTACCCTCAATGTTTTCGGCTATATTTAACTCAAATACGATTTGCTTGTCTGAAATTTGGGAATACTCAGATTTTTCTATTATTTTTCCGTTTTTGATAAGTACGGCATAAATTGTATTTTCATCAGACAGTGATTCAAATACAGGTTCTGAATTTTCTGCCGTATTAGAATTGGATTTTTCATTTGAATTATTGTTTAAATCAATAGGTTCACTTGAAATAATAGAATCGATTGGCTGAGAGAATAAATTTGCGATTTTGATAAGCATCATTATATCAGGCAGAGTTTCAGCGCTTTCCCATTCTGAAACTGTCTGATACGTAACTCCTAATTTATCAGCCATCTCAGCCTCAGTCCAGTTCATGGAGCGGCGCAGTTCAGCAATTCTCAGACCAATAATATCTTTATTTATCATATGAGTATCCTCCTAATTTAATAATTTATTGTTACTTATAAAATGGTGATATGCTGTCAGTTAAGTTTTATGTAATAATTATACCAAAAGGTTTGATATGTGTAAATAAAATATTTAATAAATTTGCATAATTTTAATTTACATTTCCGTCGATATCGCCATCACAGTGAAGAGAACCGCCACATTTAATATCACCATTAATATCTCCACCGCAGTATATGTCGCCGTTTGATGATATGTTGCCGTCGATATCGCCGTCACAGCGAAGAGAACCGCCGCACTGGATATCACCATTAGTATCTCCACCACAGGATATGTCACCATTTGATGATATGTTGCCGTCGATATCGCCGTCACAGC
>CALWTV010000236.1 GCA_944384555.1 uncultured Clostridia bacterium
AGACAAAACTATTTTAGTTGCGTTTTTAGTTTTAGTCGTTCAACAAATTGACGGTAATATAATATGCCCCAAAATAATGGGAAATTCAACCGGACTTGAACCACTTTGGGTTATTATTTCGATAACCATTGCCGGAGGACTTTTCGGTATTCCGGGAATGATACTCGGCATACCGGCATTCGCTGTAATTTACTCACTCATCTCAGAAGCAATAAATAAACGTCTGATTTTACGAGAACTTCCTGTAAGCACACGTGATTATTATGCTCCGGGAACATTTATAGAGGAACCTATAAAGGAAAAATCTGCTTTATTAAAAGCCATAAAAAAATATGCCTTAATTTTATGGGACTTAATAGTCAAACTGGTAAAAAAAATAAAAGAGAAAATATTTTCAAGAAAAAACAATTCGCAAAAATAAAATTCACGAATATAATAGTAATGCACCTACAATAAGGAGGATTACTATAAAATGTCAGATAATATTTGTGAACTTAACATACCATACCCACCCACTGATACATGTGAAAAAAATCCATGTTATGCGTCTTTACTGTCAGAAGATTACGCTGGATACAACAGTGAGATGACAGCTATTAATCAATATTTTTTTCAATATTTGTGCATACAAAATGAGCATTGTGAATTAGCTCATGTATTAGAATGTATATCTTTAGTAGAAATGCGCCACATGAACCTTCTCGGTCAACTCATTGTAAATTTAGGCTGTATTCCCGTAATCGGCAGCTTCTCAAGAAGGCGCACAAGATACTGGTGCGGTAATAATATAAATGAAAATCTCGATGTTCAATGTTTTCTGAGACAAAATATTGAAAATGAAAAAAAGCAATCGAGACATACAATCTTCGCCTGAACCAAATCTGCAATCCAACTATACAAAAAGTTATCTCAAGAATTATACTTGATGAAGAACATCATATCAAAATTTTTGAAAAATTCTTAAAGTGCTGAATTTTTTATAATACATCTGATTAATATAAAATATGGGGAGTATCCTAAATATATAACGGATACTCCTCTAATTTTTTAATATTTATTTTTATATTCGGTTTATCCGATAAAGTGAATTTGCAACAAGCCACATTGCGGGAAAATACTTCATCAAATTCCAAATGCCTATTCCACGCAAACCGTATTCACTGGGCAGTCTGAATTTCGCATTTACACTTCTCGCGTCCTCAAACCAAACTTCATGTTTCACTGCACCATTCCCTACATGGTCATAATAATTGAAAAACGGAGCTTCCGCTGTTTCCTTATATTGTATTGCCGCATTTTTTTCTCCCGCAAGCTCCACCGCCTGAACATTTGAAATCGACTTTGCCGCACTCTTTCCTTTTATATATGGAAGCGTCCAGTTATATCCATAGTTCGGAAATCCCATAAATATTTTTTTCGGGTCTATTACGCTTTCAGCATACTCTATCACGGAACGTACAAAATTTATAGGTGCAACAGGCATAGGCGGACTGTATGTATATCCCCACTCATATGTCATTAAAAGCACTGCGTCCACAGCTTTACCTATTGCCTCATAATCATGACCGTCATATAAAATACCGGTTTCTCCTGCAAATGTTTTCGGTGCAAGCGCCGTGAATACTTCGTAATTATCCCCAAGTCTCTCATTCAACTTTTTTCCGAAATCCGCATATGATGCGGCATTTTCTCCGCTTATATACTCAAAATCAAGGTCAACTCCATGATAATTTTTTCTTTTTACAGTTTCTATAACCTGATATATAACTTTTTCCTTAAAAGCTTCATCAGAAAGCATGAGATTGCCAAGCTCGCTTGAAAAATTGCCGTTCTCATCAAGTGCATTAAGCACCATCATCGGTGCGGTTCCGTATTCTCGCGCAAGAGCTATTAACTCTTCGTCTCCTCCCGGCGGTTCTGATATAGTTCCGTCAGCGTTTATTGTATATGAAAATATTGATATATATGTAAGATAAGGCAAAGTTTTTCTCAATACTGCTCTATTTACAAATGGATATATATAACCGTTTGTGTCAATATCGCCTAACGGAGGTTCCGGATAACTTATATTCAAAATCTGTCCCGGGTATACAACAGATAAACCGTTTAAATTAGGATTATTTCTATATAATTGATTCACGCTTACACCGAATTTTTTTGAAATTGAAAAAAGTGTATCTCCTCCGACAACTGTATAAGTTTCTGTTGGAAATAAAATTACAAGCGTCTGTCCCACTATAAGGCGACTGGGGTTTTCCAAATCATTGTCAATTATTATCCTTGAAGGCGGAACATTAAATTCACGAGCTATTGAATATATCGAATCCCCGCTTTTTACAGTATATATTACCATGATTATCCTCCAAATTTATATTTTGTAATCAGTATATGCAAATTTTACTCAAAACTTGACTTGGGTATAATCTCAGATTTTAATGACGATAATAATGCCGTAAGATGTCGATTATCGCTAAAATTAAGGAGAGATTTTATGAAAACATCAATTACAAAAGTATCTGCACGTGAAATAATAGATTCCCGCGGAAATCCTACGGTTGAAGCTACGGTAGTTTTATCAGACGGCTCTGTCGGAATAGGTACAGTACCATCGGGCGCCTCTACCGGTATATTTGAAGCTCACGAATTGCGTGACAATGATTCTGCCAGATTCGGTGGAAAAGGTGTCCTGAAAGCTGTAAAAAACGTAAATGAAATAATTGCTCCCCGCCTTTTAAAATTAAACTGTATTCATCAATCATGTATAGACAATGCCATGATTGAGCTTGACGGTACAACAAATAAATCAAAGCTCGGCGCAAACGCAATTCTTGCAGTATCGCTTGCAGCGGCAAATGCAGCAGCTAAATGTTACAAAATACCACTATACAGATATTTAGGCGGAATTTCTGCGGTAAGAATGCCCGTTCCGATGATGAATATAATGAATGGTGGTGCTCATGCCTCAAATAATGTGGATATTCAGGAATTTATGATTGTTCCGCTTGGATTTGAATCATTCTCGGAGGGATTACGTGCAGGATGCGAAATTTACCATTCACTTGGTCAAATTCTCCGTGCTGATAATCTATCCACCGCAGTGGGCGATGAAGGTGGATACGCACCTATGCTTGCTTCTGATGAAAATGCTATTGAATATATTATAAAAGCAATTGAAACTTCCGGATACGATACAGAGCGTGTTAAAATTGCATTGGACGCCGCATCAAGTGAATGGAATGTAGGAGTAGGCAGCTACAAACTCCCAAAACGCGGCGCGGCATATAATTCCGAACGATTAGCTGACTACTGGGAAGAAATGTGCCGTAAATACCCTATAATATCAATAGAAGACGGAATGAGTGAAGAAGATTACGATGGGTGGAAACTGCTCACAGAACGTCTCGGCAATAAAATCAAACTGGTAGGCGATGACTTATTCGTGACAAATCCAAAACGTTTCTCAGATGGAATTTCAATCGGATACGCTAATTCAATTTTAATAAAACCAAATCAAATAGGCACACTCTCAGAAACTCTTAATGTAATAACAATGGCGGCTGAAAACGGATATTCTACAATAATATCCCACCGTTCCGGTGAAACCGCAGACACCGCTATCGCTGATATTGCAGTTGCTTTAAACGCCGGATATATCAAAACTGGCGCCCCCTGTCGTTCCGAACGTGTTTCAAAATACAACCGCTTACTCAAAATTGAATCCGAAATTCCACACAGTTTATATAATTAAATAATTTTTTTGACCTGAATTTTTTGAATTTTAATGTTCGCATCTAAGAAATAATATTTTTTTAAAAATTTCTATTGATTTTCCGAGAAATATATGATATAATATGCAACATTAGACAAGCTGTGTGATAAGACCGTACCAGCCGGGGTAGTAGCGGCACCTTGTACCTGAAATCCGCTATAGCAGGGGTGGCATCTTATTTCGAGGGCTGTTTTTGTGTGGTCTGCGCCGTAGCGGGCTGTGTTGAAGATTGGGTCTTGCGCGATTGGCGGCTGTGAACCATGTCAGGTGGGGAACCAAGCAGCATTAAGCAGTGCGGCTGATGCGCCGCAAGGTAGCCTTTTCCGAGCAGTTACTTCGGTTAACGCATGTAAGAATATGTCCGACATTTAAGTGTACGGTCTTATCATGCAGCTTGTTTTTGTAATTATATCTTACTACAGGTGACTTTCTATGTATCAGGCGCTTTACAGAAAATACCGCCCCAGCTCATTTGACTCTGTTTATGGTCAGGAGCATATTACGTCGGTACTTAAATTTGAAGCTCAAAATGACAGAATATCTCACGCATATTTATTTTGCGG
>CALWTV010000237.1 GCA_944384555.1 uncultured Clostridia bacterium
CAGAGATTTACCCGTAAGGAATTCAACTATACCTCCGATTCATTCTGGCTCCCGGATACTTTCGGTTACAACGCGGCTATACCTCAGATTATGCAGGAATGCGATGTAAAATATTTCTACACCACAAAACTTTCATGGAATGACCTTAACCGTTTCCCCTATGAAACATTTATTTGGAGAGGAATGGACGGAAGTGAAGTTCTCACTCACTTCACAATAATCCAGAGCTTCCCCGACCCTGAAACCGTAACAAATGTATTAAACGGTCTTCAGAACAAGGGCGGCGATTTCTCAAGACTTACACCTTACGGATTTGGTGATGGCGGCGGCGGTCCTACATATGGTATGCTTGAAGGCGCAAGAAGAATTACCAATATCGAAGGACTTCCCGAAGTTGAGTCCACAACCGCTACCAAGTTCATGCAGAAAATCGAAGAGCATAGAGATGCGCTTCCTGTATATGACGGTGAGCTCTACCTTGAGCTTCACAGAGGTACTTTGACTCAGGAACATGATATCAAGCGCAACAACCGCAAAGGCGAATTTGCTCTCCATGACATGGAATTCATGAACGTTGCGGCTAATGCGGCAAGACACGATAAGACCGATGAACTTTACAAGGTTCTTCTTCTCAATCAGTTCCACGATATTCTCCCCGGCACATCTCTGCCTTGCGTATGTGAACTTACACGTAAGGAAGTTTCAGAAATGATATCTGGCGCAAAGAATATCACAAATGAATTGGCAAAATCCATGACTGACAGCTCTGACAAAGCAATTACCCTTTACAATACTCTCTCATTTGACAGAAACGATATAATTTATCTCGAAGGTGAAAAATTCATAGCAGGTGCTAAAAATCAGGTTGTAACCGATGCACTCGGAAACAAATTTACCGCAGTAAGCGGAATTGAAATTCCCGCACTCGGTGCAAAATCATTTGAACTCACAGACAAGCCCTGCTGTTGCTGCGGCAAAAAGAGTTCTTTCAGCTATGACGGCACAAAGCTTACCTCACCTGTTGCTGAAATCACTTTTGACGAAAACGGATATATCAAATCATTTATCGATAAGACAACTGGACGTGAAGTTGCAAGAGAAGGCGGAGCTCCTCTCGGAACATTCTGGTTCGGTGAAGACGTTCCTCAATCATATGATGACTGGGATATAGATTCTGATGTTGAAGCTAAGTTAAAGCCTCAGAATAATCTCATTTCACGTGAAGTAATTGATGACGGCGAGCTTGAATTCAGAATAAAATCCGTATACGCAATCGGTCAGAAATCAAAAGTTACCACAGTCGCAACTTTCCATGCTGATACTCCCAGAATTGATTTCCACACAGTTCTTGATTGGAACGACGTTCACAATCTCCTCAAAGTAGGCTTTGATGTAGACGTAAAAGCTTCATTTGTTAAGAATGAAATACAGTTCGGTCATATCGAACGCCCGACCACAAGAAATAATTCTCTTGAAGCTGCTAAATTTGAGGTATGCAACCACAAATGGACTGATATTTCAGAATCACGTTTCGGTGTAGCAGTACTCAATGACTGCAAATACGCAATATCTGCGCTTGGATCAGACCTCCGTCTCACTCTTATGAAGAGCGGTATCCGTCCTGATGTAACCGGTGACTGCGGTGTTCACGAAATGTCATATTCACTCCTGCCTCATGCCGGCGCATTCAATGCGGAAAATGTAGTTCGTCCTGCTTATATGTTCAACGTTCCTGTAATTGAAACCGCAGGTGCGATGAATGCTCCCGAATTCTCACTTGCCTCAATTTCCGAAAGCAACATAATCTGCGAAGCAGTAAAATGCGCTGAAGATGTTGAGAATGCGTTCGTTATGCGTCTTTACGAATCCGAGCGCTGCCGCACAAAGTGCCAGATTAAATTCGGTGTTGACGTTAAGCGTGTATTTGTTACAAATATGCTTGAAGAAGTAAAATACGAGCTCCCCGTTGAGAACAATTCCGTAAATGTAGATTTCGGAGCGTTCAAGATTGTTACTCTGCTTGTTGAAAGAGCATAAATTAAATTTTCTTAAAATTACTTAAAAATATGTTGTTTTGCGGCTGCATTTTTGAATCATAATATTAATGTATGCCGCAGAACAATTTTAAATAAAAAAGGATAATATTAAATGCAGTACAAAACAGAATTACACGCGCACAGCAGAGATATAAGTTTATGCGCAAATGCTTCCGCTGAAACTATTGTTGAAAAATATTTATCAGCCGGCTATGACGCGCTTGTATTGTGCAATCATTTCAATTATGACACATTCCGCGGAAAAGTGGCTGACGGCGATTTTGCCGGTATGGTAAAATATTTTGTCGATGGTTTCCGCAAACTTGAAACCGCCGCACAAGGTTCGGGACTTCATGTAATGTTCGGAGCCGAAATAAGATTCAATGAAAACTGGAACGATTATCTTTTATACGGCGCGACCGAGGAATTTTTACTGAGCGTGCCCGATATGCTCAAAATGGGGGCAGGCAAATTCTCAAAAATCGCACGTGAAAACGGAATGCTGTTCTTTCAGGCTCACCCGTTCAGATTCGGTATGACTGTAACAAATCCCGCAAATCTCGACGGAATAGAAGTTTATAACGGTCACCCGTGGCATAATTCAAACAATGATATTGCTGAGGCTTGGGCTGAAAAATATAATCTGCTAACTAGTGCGGGAACGGATTTTCACGATAACGAACATCAGCCTGTGACAGGAATTTTAACTGATTTTCCGGTTCGTGACAATCAAACACTTTTAAAAACGCTCAGAGAACGCAATTTTTCTATTATAAAATAATAAATAAAGGAGAAATAAATTAATAGTGATTACTTACGAGGACGTAAAAAATAATCAAGCGATAAAGACTTATATCAAAAAAGCAGATGAATCACTAATTGAACTCGGATATACTGAACACAGCTTCGCGCATGTAGGACGTGTATCTCACACTGCCGCCGAAATATTATTAAAACTCGGATATTCCGAGCGTGACGCTGAACTTGCTAGAATTGCCGGTCATCTGCATGATATCGGAAACCTTGTAAACCGCGCAGACCATGCTCAAAGCGGTGCGGTTATGGCATTCCGTATTCTTGACAATATGGGAGCTGACGCCGAGGATATCGCCACTATAATTACTGCTATCGGCAATCATGACGAGGGAACCGCAGTTCCGGTAAATCATATCGCCGCAGCTCTGATTTTAGCAGATAAAAGCGATGTAAGATATACAAGAGTCAGAAACACAGACGTGGCTACATTCGACATTCACGACAGAGTAAACTATTCAGTAAAAACATCTTCTGTTTCTATTATCGATAACAATAGTGCCGTAGAGTTAAACCTCTCTATTGATACAAATTTCTGTTCAGTCGGAGATTATTTTGAAATATTCATCGGGCGTATGATTCTCTGCCGTAAAGCCGCCGCAAAGCTCGGACTTATTTTCCGCCTTGTAATTAACGGTCAGCAGATGATGTAAATTTATTATGAAAACTGTTCCGATAATTTTGATAAATAATATGCTCTCGATGTTTTTGCAAATATAAAAGAGCCTGGCATAATTAAATGTCAAGCTCTTTTTTCATTTATATGATTATTTTATTTCAACTGTTACAATTGAATGAGGTGCAATATCAACGCATACTTTTCCGCCCTCTGCCGTAACATTTACGCCTGTCGGTTTGCCCATAAGGTCTACCGCACGTGCGCTCTTTACGTCATTTTCAAATGTAAGCACTGCTGTTGTAGCTGTATCAGATGTTGAATACATACGAACCAAGTATCCGTCATTTTCATCGGTACGTCCGACTGAGCTTATTACCGCACGCGGGCAATCATAGCCGAACATCGCTCCTGAAGTCGGAAGTGTTCCCTTATGTGAACCTGTCGGCGCATATGTCAGTTTCCAGTTGATAGACTGAGCCGCCTGCTCCATCTTTCTCGGGCATTTGTCAAATAAGCCTACTGAGAGGGTAATTTCATGAATTCCTCTTTCCGGATATGGGTCGGGGCTTGTAGCGGTATTGATAAGGGTTGATACAAGCTCGCCGTTTTTAGTTCCGCGGAAACCGTATTTACTGTCTGTAACAATCGCAATATTGCGCTTTACGCAGTCACATTCCGCAATTGCGGCACCGTATGAAAGTCCGGGTACGTCCTCATCTCTCGGAGCGCGTACAATTGTACCTGCCGGAATATTATAGCGGTATTCCTTTGCGCCGTTTGCAAGCGGGAGCATATAAGCGAGAACGGGAACTGTTTCGCCGCCGACTTCGTTCCAGTCAACCTTTGTCTTTATCGTAAGCGCACGGGCATTTTTGTCAAGATAAACTTGTGTGCGGAGTGTAGATGAGAGTATTTTTGTTTCATAATAGAAACCGCGTCTTAAACCGCCGTAAATATCGCCTCTGACCTGTGTGGCTTTGTTAATCGGATGAATGTCAAGATAATGACCGATGTTCCATGCATTTGAGGAATGGCGTTCAGTGTCAATTTCGACAAATCCGGCATATGCGTTTTGTTTAATATATTCAATATCGGTTTCCTTATCCTTGAGAGAGATAAGCGCGCCGTTCTGTTTGTCAAATTCCGCGCGGATAAACTCGTTTTCGAGAACATAATTTGAAAATTCTCCGCTTGAGCGTCCGTCTGGCTGATAATATACGGGATAATTTCCATCGATTTCACGCTGTGACAGAACTACCGTAGTATATCCGAGCGCGGCCACGTTCACATATGCGAGGAAACGGAAGTATTTATGATCCCAATAATGCTGAAGTCCGTGGTCGATAAGCTGGAATTCAATCGGGTTTCCGTCAGCGTCTGTGACTTTTATGTATCTCATATCGCCGGTCCAGTCCCAAACGGTAATTTCAACCGGCTCAGATTTTGCGACTCCCGCGGGATTGAATACCGTAAAGATTCGGGTAAGTCCGCCGCCTCTTTCTGTAACGGGAACGCCGCCTACATGGTCAATATTATATCCGGCTCCTGCGCCTTCTGCCTGTGAATTCGGGTCAAACTGAACTTCTATTCCGCTTGTGTCGGTTGCGTCAGCAATTACACGCATAGCGTTTGAATACTGAGTATTTGCAACAGCAATTGAATTAGAATAAAGTCCCATTGCATGTTCACGGCTGTCCTGAACGCATGAACCAGTGAGTATATCGTGGAAATGAGTAAACAGTACATCACGCCAAGCACATTCGAGCGCGTGACCTCTGAATTCGGATTTAACGCGCTGTGCGGCAAATGCAGACAATGTTTCCGCTTCGGTAAGCGCCATTTCGCTGTGACGGTTTCCTCTCTTGATACGGCTCTGTGTGGTGTAGCAGCCGGGAGCGAAATAATTAAGCTCATGTTCTTCAACGGGCAGAAGTTCTCTTACAGATTCCGCTTCTTTGAAGAATTCATGGAATGTACCGAATTTGATTTGCGGGAATATCTTCCAGTCCATCATTTCGATTGCGCGTTCAACGTCACGTCTTGTCGGACCGCCGCCGTGGTCGCCTACACCGTAAACAATAAGTCCGGTTTTGAATCCTGCGCAACGCTGTGAAATATCAATAAGACCTACGCCGATTTTGGGAGTAATTCCGCTGTTGTACCAGTACTGTTCACGGTAGCAGAGCAATTCCGCGCCGCTCTGACCTCTCCAGCGGTAAAGCGCCTGTTTTCCGTCAAGTGCGCGGCAGTGATAGTAATATTTTACGCCGCCGTGTGTGTCGATTTCGGGAACGTTTGCGCTGTGACCGAATGTATCCGGTGAAAAATCGACTTCAAGCGAATCCGGATTAACTCCCCAAACGTCACGCAGATAATTTTTTGTATATTTTATGTGGCGCAGAAGTGACTCGGTATTGGGCATATTCTTGTCGGTTTCAACCCACGCAGACGCGGTTATTTCCCATCTGCCCTCTGCAATACGGGCTTTGATTTTATCCATCAACTCAGGGTCAAAATCTTCTACGATTTTGTATACGCTCGCCTGTGACTGTGAGAAGCAGAATTCAGGGTATTCGTCCATAATTGTGAGCATTGTACGGAAAGTAGCAAGAGTAGCGGCAACGGTTTCCTGCCATGACCACATCCAGTTCATGTCAATATGAGCGTGACCGGCAAGAATAAGCTTGTATTCCTTAGCGGCAGCTGAAAGCGGCATAAGCATATTTTCCGCTTCAAAACAAGCAGTTTTCGTCAAAACGCCTTCTTCGTCCATTACGGAAGTAAGATAATCGAGAGCGGCATTTATTTCCGAGTCGAATTTATTGCCCTGTACGCCGGATAATCTGATAGCGAATTCGATTTCGCCGAGTATTCTGCGTATAAATTTATTGGGCATTGTAATATGACCTTGTTCTTCACGGGGCATTCCGAAAGTTTCTTCATATCCCATGACTTCACGGTTTCCGCCTACTCTCTTTTTGAGAGCGGCATATTTTTGTGTAAGTGTCATTTTTAATACTCCTTTTTTATTTTTAATCTTTTAACTTATTAAGTTTAATGCCTGTGCTGTTAATATCTAATTTATTAAAAGATTGAATTTACGACTTTAAGTGCCACATCAGGCTTGTTTGAAATAATCTCGTCAACACCTAATTCCGCCAATCTGCGGATTACGTTTTCATCGTCAACTGTCCATGGATGTACACGAATTCCAAGTTCATGCGCTTTGTCAACGTATCCGTCATTGTTTACAACGTCCTGCCAGTTCGGGTGAATTGCCTTTGCACCGATTGATTTTGCGTAATCCCAAGGATTTTCCATCGAACCGTACAGCGGCGCAACAAATGCATCTGCGTCAATTTTAAGCATATCAGTCAGATTTTCAAAGGTAAAACTCGAATAAATTACATTATTCTGCATTTGATTTCGGTATGTACATTCTTTTACGGCACGTACAAATTCAAACCCCGCGTCCTTTAACTCAATGTTTACTTTAAAATCATGGCTGCACATGGATTTTACAAGTTCAAATACTTCGTCAAGAGTAGGTATTTTTGTTCCGTGATACTTTTCCGCAAAAGCGCCGTGAAATGAAAACTTTTTAAGATCTTCCAAAGTGTAATCGCATATACTGCCGATTCCGTCTGATGTTCGGTCAATCTGCGCATCATGGCATACGACAATTTCTCCGTCTTTGGTCAGATGAACGTCAAGTTCTATTCCGTCTGCATTCATTTCCGCCGCCATTTTAAATGCCGGAAGCGTGTTTTCGGGCGCATAAGCTGACGCTCCTCTGTGACCTTGAATTAACGTCCTTTTCATTAAAATCTCTCCTTTATCCCATTATTTTAAGCAATCCGGCGAGGAGATGCTCATGTAAAACATCTCTCCGCACTGATTAATTGCTTAATAAATTAATAAAAAAATTATTTTTTACTGCTGGAGCTGTTCGTTTATTTCTCTAACTTTATTTATATTTGCGATATGCTCCTCATGAGTGGTCGCGAAATACGTTGTTCCGGTATCGTCGGAAACAAAGTAATAGTAACTTGTATCCTGCGGATAAAGCGCGTAGTTTATAGCGTTGTATCCGGGATTTGCGATAGGTCCGGGGGGAAGTCCGTCATTCAAATACGTATTGTACGGACTGTCATAGCTTGTATCGGCTCCTGTAAGCGATTCTGCACGTTCTCCCGTGTCATGCTGCATTGCGTACATAATTGTAGCATCGCTTTCAAGCCGCGGGAACTGACTCGGATTATTAAGTCTGTTTGTAAATACTGATGAAACCGTTGAAAATTCATTGATTTTACGGGTTTCTTTTTCAATAAGTGCGGCGAGATTTATAACTTCATCAACCGTCATTCCTTTTTCTTCAGCACGTATACGCCATTCTTCCGCGAATTTACGCTCAAAGTTGTCGAGGAATTTTTTAATTACGGTAGTTTCAGAAGAGTTTGTATAAAAATCATACGTATCAGGGAACAAGTAACCGTCAAGCAAATAAAATCTGTCCTCAGATACTCCGTTTTCTACTAATTCATCTATAAACCAGTAGTCAAATGCCTCATTTTCCGCAGCTCCGTTAATTGTTTCAATAAATCCCTCTTTTGTTCCGATTCCATTTGACACAAACAAATCAATAATTTCATCTGTGGTATAACCTTCGGGTATAGTAAGACGTATTATTTCATTTTCTGGAGCAGTAGGCTGAAGCATGTAGCGCATTTCATCATAATTAAGTGACGGTGACATCTCATAAGTGCCTTCAACGAAATTAAATTCGCCGTCTTTATCTTTAATCTGTGCATATAACTTAAATATTGTTGGGTATTTTATAAGTCCGTTTTCGTATAAGATATCCGCAACATCATTAAGCGTTGCAAGCGGCGGAATTTTAACTTCTGTTACAGTATCGTCCTTTACAAATGCGAATACATCATTAGCAACATTTATTATACCGACTGAAAGAAAAACAGATACCGATATAATAAGGATAATATATACAATGGCCCATATAAGAGCAAGCAGTGTGTTGCCGCGGAAATCGTGCTTTACCTTTTCTTTTTTAGGTTTCTCTTTCTTTTCCTTTACTCGTTTGTTTTTAGGAATAAAATCAAAATCTTCATCATCATCATCTAGTATTTCAGAAGGTTGATTTTTATTTGGTAAATTATGCTGAGTTTTTGCGGAGGTATTGTTCATTGACTGTGCCATCGCCCGCGGGAGCTGTGTATTTTTTGCCTGCGTATTCTGAATTTTTGGAGTAACTGATGAAGAGGGAACAGTGGGAATATCAAGTGAATTTTTCTGAACTTGCGCATTAGACGTTGTGTTTTGACGATTTATCTGCCGCGGTACTTCACTTGTACCCGATACTTTTTCTGTGGAAGGTCTGTTAAATCCCTCTGCTGTATTTCTGTTTCCTGCATTCACATTTGGCACGTGAGGTCTTTGAACTCTCGTAGGCATATCGTCCGCTAATGGAGAAATGTTTGCTTTTGGATTTATTTGAGTATGTGCCGGATTTTTAGGAATTTGATTCTGTGATGTTTGTAAATTATTAGAGTTTACTCTTGCCTGATTTTGCGGCATCTGAAAGTTGTTCGGATTAGCCCTTGTTTGATTTTTCGTTGGTCTCGGTATATTTTGACTAGTACGGTTCTGCTGATTTACATTAATTTGCTGGGTATCCGGACGCCTGTAAATAACAGTTTGGTCGGACGAATTAAATTTATCTGGTTCTTTCTGAGGTCTTTGAGCGGGATTCTGATTTACTCTCTGACGGTTAATCTCAAGACCCTTATCGTTGTTGGGAACTTGATTATTCGGTGAATTACGCTGTGGATTCTGATTATTGTTCATAAATATATATTACCAAGCCTTTCCATAGGCATTTGTTTTGGGTACGCTTTAAATATAATGATATCAATTCAAACTGACTGAAATGATTATATAGAATACAAAAAGCATGAGAAACGGCGGTGAAAACAATGCTTCCGTAAATGACGCTTTGTGTTTTGAGCGGTGTACAATTTTGGGAGAGGGAAGATTCATAACACCTCTATTATAATATATTCTTTGGGCTTCGCCGAAAGCGAGAGCCGCTGAAAGTAGTAAGACCGCAACCATTATAAACATAAACAGCGCCATATTCTGAGTACGTCCGGTTATTTTTTGAAAAAACGGTTCTCCGAACAGACTTAAAATATTATTCAGAATATGTACGCACACAGAAGCAAGTACGGAATTCGTTACAAAAACCGTAAACGCTAAAACAATTCCAGAATAAAAGTAAGTCGGCATCAGCGCTATATTAAGATGAATCATGGCAAACATGAGAGAACTCATCACAACTGCACAAAAAACGCCGTTTCTTTCATATTCCGACACAATTACCGAGCGAAACAGAAATTCCTCCGTAACTGCGGGGATAATTCCGAAAGTGAGTACCGCATAAAGACTTCCCCCGATATCGTCAGGATAAATAGAGGTATATTCCGATGCCGAAACCGCAAATTGTGTTTGAGGCATAACTATCGCTGTTAAGAAACGGATTATCATGGTTCCTGAAACCAACATCACAAACACATATATCATAAAGAGAATATGCTCTGCGGTAAAAAAGTTTAGTCTCAGTGAACCGTTTGAACCGTCTGAATAGCGTCCGCTCTTAAATCCTCTTAGTCTGGTAAAAAATATTGCAGGAAGTGCGAAAACCATAAACTGAAGCACAATCATGGATAAGTAAGGATTTTCATGCATTCCCAGCAGACTCGGGTCAATCAGCCGTGAAGCGAGCAAAAACGACATCACTATTATAATAAGTGCCGGTGCGGCAAACGTATTTTTAATATTCATGATATAAAGCCGGTGTCAGATAACCACTGCACCCTTTTCAGTCAGTAAAATTCCAAGCGACAAATCAAATCGCCCACGCGGCACGGAATCTACTATAAAATCAGAATAAGTAATTCCGATTGCGCTTCCCTTAAAATTCGCAAGATAGCGGTCATAATAACCTTTTCCGTATCCGAGACGATATCCCTCTCTGTCAAATACAATTCCCGGAACAAAGCAAATTACGCTTCCTGTATCTGTTTCAGGATTGTACATCGGAGCATCTTCCCGTGGTTCACGTATATTATATGACTGAACGGAAAGCTCGTCAAGATTTGTTACATAATGATAATTCATTATATGCTTATCCGTAATACATCTAGGGAACGCTAATTTTTTACCTCTCGCCAGAGCTTCTTCAGCAATTGGCATGATATCTATTTCATTTCCGATAGGGGCATACATCAAAACGATTTCCGCATATCTGAAACTAACAAGTGATTTTGCTGTATCACATATTTTCATATCACGCAATTTTCTTTCCTCTATCGGAATAGAGGCGCGTTTTTCTGAATATTCTCGGCGTATCTCATCTTTTACTTTTCGTATTGAATACATAAATGATATATTTTCTCCTCTCCTACCGTCTTTATTCATATATAACGGCGGATTTTATCTCATCTGCAACATTGGAACCGCGGAGAGCACGTATAAGCTCAAGTCCGAAATCGACTGCGCTTCCCATCGCACGTGCTGTAATTATTTTTCCGTCCGCGACAACTCCTTTATTCTGAACGTCCGCACCCTCAAGATATTTTTCAAATCCGGGGTAACATACCGCCTTTTTGCCATTTAAAAGTCCTCTTTTTCCGAAAATCATCGGAGCGGCACAGATAGCGGCAAGATATGCCCCGTCTTTGTACGCTTTCAGAATAATCTTTTCTGCTTTTTTTGAATTATCTATATTGGCTGCTCCCGGCATACCGCCCGGGCATATTACCATTTCAAGCGGAGCGGAACAATCAGCTTCGTCTATTGAGATATCGGCACAAACTTGAATATTGTGAGAGCCGGTTACAATTTTTCCGGTAACGCCGACAGTAACCACATCTATTTTCGCGCGGCGCATCAAATCAAGCGGACAAAGCGCCTCGGTTTCCTCAAATCCATCTGCTAAAAACATATATACCATAATTCTGCACCCTTTCTTTAATAATTCTTCATTATGAATTCTGCATTATAAATTATACTAATTATTATACCTGTTTCAATGATAGGATAAAAGCATAATTCATAAATATTTATTAAAATTTCATCATTTTTTTACCGTTTTTTCGTCAAGTATCCGATATACCTCGGAAACAACATCTTCAAAAATCGCTTCACGTGTACGGATTTCTCCGTTGCAACAGCATTTTATCCGTTTCCAGCCGAGATGATTTCCCGCATATACCGCACTGTCATAACAGCGTGAAAGGTAATCCCTGTCAAGTTCATGAATATCCTTTGCTCGTCCGGTTTCCGAGCTTCTCTTATCTATGAGCGCGGCAGATACTTCCGGCGCAACCTCTAAAAAGAGTACGGCGTCCGGTCTTGGTATTTCTAATTTTGAATATTCAAAATCAATGAGCCATTCAAGAAATGAGTCCCATTCCTCCTTCGGCAGTTTGGCGAGCTGATGAACCGCATTCGCAGAAGTATATCTGTTCGCAATTATCACGGTATTATCTCTTTCATAATCATGACACCAGTCACGCCGATACGAGATATAGCGGTCACAGGCAAAAAACATTGATGCCGCTGCCGCATTTGTATCATCAGGGCTCATACCGAGTTCACCGTTCAAATACATCTTGACAAAATATGAACTGTCTTCATCATATACAGGGAAACTGAGCGAGCGCACTCTGTATCCGTCACTTTCAAGCCGCTGACACAATAATCCGCTCTGTGTTTCCTTGCCCGAACCGTCAAGCCCGTCTATGGCAATTAATACTCCCATTTTTTACATTCCTCTTGCTATTATTTTTTATAAAATAATAATTACCTTACTCTATTCCGTCCTCACCACGCAGTACCATTTCCATGTACTGCTGTTTTGTGATTAACACTTTTCTCGGTTTTTGTCCCTCCGGTGGGCTTACGTATCCAAGTTCTTGCATTCTGTCAATCAGCTTCGCAGCACGTCCATATCCGAGTGACAGCCTTCTTTGAATAAGTGATGTTGAAATCTTACCCGATTCTACCGCAAGTTCAATCGCACTTCTGAGCATCGGGTCATTCTCACCGTCATCTTCAACCGCTCCTCCGCCAGCACCGCGTTTTCCGGGCTTAATTCCGCACTGTTCCGCTTCCTTTTCGATTTTGTCAATAACTTCATCGGAATACTGACTTTCTCCGCAGTGTTCCTTTATAAACGATGTTATTTTCTCAACATCGGATTCGCTGACGAACGCACCCTGAACTCTTATCGGCTTTGACGCGCCTACCGGAGCATAAAGCATATCGCCTCGTCCGATTAATTTTTCCGCTCCCGCAGTATCAATTATTGTACGGCTGTCAATCTGTGACGCAACAGTAAACGCAATTCTTGACGGAATATTCGCCTTGATAAGTCCCGTAATAACGTCAACAGACGGACGCTGAGTACCGATTATCATGTGCATTCCTGCCGCACGTGCTTTCTGCGCCAGACGGCATATCGATTCTTCAACTTCATCAGACGCGGTCATCATCAAATCCGCAAGCTCGTCTATTATTATAACAACCTGCGGCAAAAATTCCTTATCGGGGTCATCTTTTGTAGCGATATTGTAATTTTTGATATCACGAACGCCAACATCTTCAATCAGCTCAAACCGGCGTTCCATTTCACTTACCGCCCAAGCCAACGAACCTGCGGCTTTTTTGGGGTCGGATACTACAGGCACAAGCAAATGCGGCAGTCCGTTATAAATATTAAGCTCAACCTTCTTTGGGTCAATAAGAATTAACTTTACTTCGTCCGGCTTTGCCTTATAAAGCAGACTTACGATAAGTGAATTTATACATACGGATTTACCCATACCGGTAGCACCCGCAATCAACAAATGCGGCATTTTCGCAATATCGAGATAAACCGGCGCACCTCCTACATCTGCTCCAAGTGAGGCGGTAATTCGGCTCGGTGAATTGATAAATGTATCATTTTCGATAAGGGAACGCAGATGAACCGTTTCCGGCTTTTTATTCGGAACTTCTATGCCGACTGCGCTTTTTCCGGGAATAGGCGCTTCGATACGAACTCCGGTAGTCGCAAGATTCAACGCGATATCATCAACTAAATTCGCAATTGAACGAACTCTCGTACCTGCTTCTGGAACAAGCTCGTATCTTGTGATTGTAGGTCCTCTTGATACATCGACAATTTTCGTTTTTACATGGAATGAACGCAGAGTTTCAACCAATTTAACCGCATTTTCCTTTAATTCATCGCCGATATCCGCAGGAGCTTCATTTGCTTTAGTGAGCAGGTCAATCGGTGGGAATACATATTCAGGCGGTGGTACAACTTCCGTTTCATCAGGTTCTGTATTTTCAACATTTTGAGAAACTTCATCAATTACCTGTGTTTCGGGCAATTTCGGATTTTTTGGACGAGGCACTGAATGAGATACGGTATTCTGTCCAAGTCTTTCGATTATTCTGCCACGCTCAACGGAAAGTTCAATTTCTTTATTATCCGAGTTATCTTCGGTCTGTGCAAGATTTTGATTTTCATCTGTGTAATTGTCAAGATTAAACTCATCATCTGCAATATTTTCAATTTCCGCTCTTACATCTGCGGGAGTACGTTCCGGCTTAATTTTGCTTGATATAACTTTATCGAAAATACGTGTAACTTCATCAGTTATTATCATATTATTTCCGTTATTGTTGTTATCCGCATGAAATTTTTCATTATTTTCAGAGTCATCCGAAACGGAGTCAATAGTAGCGGTGTAATCGTCCTCTTCAGGTACAATATATGCCTCCTGCAAATTAGGCATATCGCTGTTTTCGCCGTTCTCTGATTTTTTATACATTTCCTCGCGCTCACGATTTATGCGAGCCATTTCTTCTTCAAAAATTTTTTCGTCTATTACATTTCCGATTTCGTTTATTTCATAAGCGCGGTTTTCACTTGATTTATTTTCGGAGTACTGTTCATTTATTTCAATTTCTTCTTTATTAGTTGCATTTTTCTGTTTATCCGAATTATTCGAGCCTGTTACATCGAGTGGAATGTCAGTATTAAATTTCGGGCGGCGTGTTACTTTATATCTTGACGCCGGAGCGGGAGCAGTTTTTATCTTAACCTCACCTATGCCGGTACCTGTCGCACTTTGAGTTGCTGTATCATACATCGGGGTAGGCTTGGATTTTACAGCACATGCGGCGGCTTCCTCTGCTTCTTCCGCAAGTCTGCGCTTTTCATCACGCGCCTTAAAATAGTTCATCTTTGCCATTTTTAGCTTATATAAAATATAAGTCCACAGAGATTTTGGCGTTATGTTCATCATTGATAAAAGCAAGATAAACAGTGCGGCGATTACGATTATGAGCGTTCCGATTATTCCGAAACAGCTCATCAAAAGCGTGCCGAGAAAACCTCCGATAGCTCCTCCGCCTTTATGCTCAAGTCCGAGATTATAAAGTGTGACCGGATTCCATATTTTTGGTATATCAGAGGTAAAAACCTGCATGAGTATTGATATTTGAACTAATGTAATCAAACTGCAAACTAGCTTTCTCCGCAAAATTCCGCTGATTTCATCGGAATGCCAGAAAAGTGCATGATACACCATAAAAAACGGGATTGTAAATGCGCCGCCGGAAAACAGACCGAGGGTAATACTTCTGATAAATCCGCCGACAACTCCCATTGCTCCGTCAAAAAAAATACAAACTCCGAAAAATACCGCCGCAACAAAAATTATAAATGGCGTTATCTGAAACAAAAATTCACTCGTTTTGCTTTTTTCGTCGGGGATATCGTCAAAACGAGCCGTAGGTTTTATACTTTGTATATTTTGCGGTTCAGTTATTTTTTTATCTATCGGAATTTTTTCCTTGTCTTTATCAGTTTTCGCATTATTTTTTTTACGTGACGCGGCGGTTTTGACAGACGCATTTCTGGTATTTGAAGGTTTCGATGGCGATTTTTTCGCCGGTGACCGTTTTGCAGATGACGATTTATTGCCGCTGGTTTTGATTAGAGCGTTACTTGTATTTTTGTTCGGCATGATTTCTCCTGTACAAAAAAATATTTATGTAAAAATTGTATTGTATTTTAACTATACTTCATACAAATACTTAAATAAAAGCCTGTGTCAAACAGATATTTCACAAAATTACTTACACAAAATCTTGTAGTGATATAAAGCCATAGTATAATCATATCAGAAAAATGTAAAAATTACAAGTGCATTTTAATAATAATGAATAAAACATTGAGCAGAGGTAAAAAACGTGATAATAAAAACCGGGGAAAAAGAAAAGCATAGATTTATTATATTTGCGCTGATGTGTACGGCGGCAGGAATTGCAAACGGTCTTTTGGGAGCCGGAGGCGGTATTTTATATCTGTTTGCGCTTAATATGACAGGAAAAGATTTAAGCGATGAAGTCAAACGTTCCAATTACGGTTCAACAGTCGCCGCGGTATTTCCGCTTTCTCTTGTATCGTCTATTGTTTACGGCGCAAACAGCAGTATAAACCTTGAAAAAATGTGGATATACGCAATTCCAGCGGCGGCAGGCGGAATCTGTGGGGCTCTACTGCTTGGTGTAATAAACACTTCCATTTTAAAAAAGTTATTCGGTGCGCTTGTGATTTTTGCGGGAATAAATATGATTTTGAGGTGATTTATAATGTACATTTTAGATATTGCGGCGGCATTTATTATCGCGGTACTGACCGGTATGGGTATCGGGAGCGGGGGACTTTTCGTTATATATCTTACCATGATAAGGGCTTCAAATCAGGTCGAAGCACAGGGGCTTAATCTGGCGTTTTTTCTGATTGCGTCGGCGGCATCGCTTATTATTCACTTTACGCGGCGGAAATTGCGCTTTGACCTCATATTAGTGATGTCTTTTTTTGGAGTAATAGGCGCAATTGCCGGAAGTTTTGCGGTTAATTTTATTTCCGCAGATATATTGCGTAAAATTTTTGGCGGATTTTTGATAATATCCGGCACTTTAAGTCTGCTCAAAAAAGAATAATTAATTTCAGTAAAAATCAAATTTTTTTAATATAAATAGTTTATAATATTAAAGTATAATGTAAAATTAAAAAATATGGAGAGCTTTACTAAATAAAGTAAAAATTATATATGAAACTGATATTGAGTGATAGACCATTAAATATTCCTGATGAATATTTTGACGAAAATAAAAAGTTTATTGATTTATCTTTATTAAAAATATCAAACTGTATCGGCTGTTTCGGATGTTGGACAAAAACCCCCGGTAAATGCGTAATTCGCGATGACGCAGTAAAAGTTTACCCGTATATCGCCAAAAGCGATGAGGTAATTTATATCAGCCATATTAAATATGGAAGCTATGATACAATAATGAAAACCATGCTTGAACGTGCGATACCAATTCAGATGGCTTTTATACGATTAGTACATGGTGAAACTCATCACGTTCAGCGAGATGTCGCTTTAAAAAAAGCTACAATTATTGCATACGGAAATACAAGCGAGGAAGAAAAAGAAATTTTTAAAGAGCTGGTAAGTCGTAATTCGCATAATATGAATTTTGAAAGTTATAACGTGATATTTACGGAAGAGTCATTTTTGGAAGAAACTGCATTGAATGAGGTGAAAAAATGGAAAAAATCTTAATATTAAATGCGAGTCCCAGAGCTCCTAAATCCAATTCAAAGCACTACGCAGAAATATTTTCAAAAAATTGTACTCTTGAAACTAAATACATCAATATATCTAAAACCAATCACACCGAACTTTGCGCTGAATTAGAGCATTTTTCAAATCTTTTATTCGTATTTCCGCTTTACGCTGACGGAATTCCGGTAACATTACTAAATTTCTTAAAAACGCTTGAATCAAATCCTCCAAATCATAAACCGGTTATCTCAATTATTATAAACTGCGGCTTTATAGAACCGGAACAAAATGATACCGCTGTTAAAATAATGAATTTATTTTGCAAACAAAACGGATATACTTTCGGATCCGTATTAAAAATCGGAAGTGGCGAGGCAATTTTATCAACCCCATTTAAATTTTTTGTTGAAAGAAAAATAAAAAAATTCGTTTCCTCTATTATCAGTAAAAAATATAAAACATTTAAAACAACAATGCCTCTTCCCAAAAAAACATTTATCAACGCCTCGACTAAGTATTGGATAGATTACGGCAAGAAAAACGGCGTTTCTGAAGAACAGATGAGAACCATGAAAATTGAGTAATTTTTAGAATTCAATTAAATATAAAAACAAAATATAGGAGAGAGATATATTCCCACTCCTATATTTTTGCTCTTAATTAAATTTTTAATTCAATTTACAACGAAGTTTGCCATTCATCTTTAAATTGTTTTATCGACTGCTGTCTTTGCGCCCTGTCATTGCTTACAGCTTTTTCAGCTATCTCAAAAAGTTTGTCGCTGAGCTGCCACTTGTCCTTTGTGCGGCTATACTCACCGAAAAGGGCAAAAGCTGTGGCTCCAACAGTATATACATTTGTAATTTCATCAATAACTGCTCCGCGCATATATTCTTCCGGAGACTGAAAGCGGGAACTGCCCCACATACGTCCCATATCATTTATGCAAGGTTGCTTACGGAAGAAATCAATATCGCAGATTGTAGTTTTTCCGTTATCAAAATCATACATAATACTGCCGTCATAAAA
>CALWTV010000238.1 GCA_944384555.1 uncultured Clostridia bacterium
CACCTTTTCAATAGTGCTTGTGTGGTACAAGCTGTTCGGAAAAGCCGGACTTTTTTCAATGACCGTTTTATGCACCATTGCCGCCAATATCGAGGTTCTGATATTGGTAAATGCGTTCGGCATGGAACAAACTCTCGGAAATATACTTTTTGCCGCAACATTCCTGATTACCGATATATTGAGCGAAATTTACGGTAAAAAAGATGCATCAACAGCGGTAAATCTCGGAATCGCCGCGTCAGTCACATTTATAATAATCTCACAGTCGTGGCTTTTATATACACCTTCGGCAAACGATTTCGCATTCCCGAGTATTCAAACTATATTCTCAAATACTCCCCGTCTTATGCTTTCGAGTTTGGCTGTATATGCCATTGTTCAGAAATTTGACGTGTGGATGTATCACAAATGGTGGAGCTTTACGGAAAAACGTTTCAATGACAGAAAAAAATTTCTATGGCTCAGAAACAATGGCTCTACCCTGCTTTCACAGCTTTTGAATACAGTCCTTTTCAATATCGCCGCATTTGCCGGAGTTTACGATGTGCCGACTTTAATAAGCATTATTTTATCCGGATATGTTATATTTATAGTTACTTCTCTCGCTGATACGCCGTTTATTTATTTAGCGAGAAAAATCAAGCCTCTAAATTCATAAAGCTAAACTTTGCCGATAATTTAAATTATCGGCTTTTTTATATTAAAAATTTTTCATTAAATGCACTTGACTTTTTGGTCTACATATAGTAGAATAAATTCAGTCTACATATAGTAGAATCAAGGAGGATTGTAAAATTGGGAGAAATGAAATTAGGTGCGGTAGAATCAAGATTTGCGGACATTATTTGGAGCAATGAGCCGATTTTATCAAACAAACTTGCAAAGCTCGCGGAAGCTGAACTGAGTTGGAAAAAATCAACCGCATATACAATTTTGAAACGGCTTTGTGACAGGGGTATTTTTCAGAATCAAAACGGAATAGTAACTTCGCTTGTTTCAAAAGAAGAATTTTATGCAATGCAAAGCGAAAAATTCGTTGACGAAACCTTTAAAGGCTCTCTTCCTGCATTTGTTGCCGCATTCAGCAAACGGAAAAAGCTCTCGTCTGATGAGATTGAGGAACTTCAAAAACTGATTGAAAAAATGAGAGGGTAACAACATGAACTATTTATGCACAGTTTTCACGCAGGTTTTGAATATGAGCCTTACCGCAGGCGTGGTAATTTTGCTTTTGTGCGTTGCCCGGCTCTGCCTGAAAAAATTGCCGAAAATCATTTCATATGCGCTGTGGGCTGTGGTACTGTTCCGGCTTGTATGTCCGATTTCGATAACAATGCCCATTTCTTTTATTCCGGAAAAAATAAGCAGCGGCGAAATTTTATCCGATTGGACTGATGATTATGTAGGTAATGTAAAAATTATTCATGATAATTCCGAGGATTACGATAATGCCGTATCCGGCGGAGGCGAAACTGTTTCAGCGGGAGAGGGCGGTAATTATGCGGTTGTAAACAGTAGCGGTGTCGGAAAATCTGATTTCAGCGCACCTGATACAGTAGAAAATACATGGATTCCGGTTTTAGCTCTCGTATGGACTATTGGAGCTGGCATTATGCTTATTTATGGAATAGTGTCCTATTTAAAACTACGCCGAAAATTAATCGGAGCAGTACCGCTTAGGGAAAATATTTTTTTAACGGACTACATTCATATTCCTTTTGTAATGGGTTTGGTTCGCCCTAAAATTTATCTCCCCTCATCTATTGGTGAAAATGAGCAAGCATATATCATAATGCATGAACGGCATCATATCAGAAGGCTTGACCATATTACAAGAGCATTATCTTTTTTTGTGCTGTGTGTTCACTGGTTTAATCCGCTGGCATGGCTGGCATTTATCCTGTCCGGCAGGGATATGGAGATGAGCTGTGATGAAGCTGTGGTTAAAAAAATCGGGGAAAATATCCGCGCTGATTATGCAGAATCTATTTTAAAACTCGCGTCTGGAGGTCACATTTTTAACGGAATGCCCATCGCTTTCTGTGAAGGTGACACGAAAGAACGTATCAAAAATTTAGCAAATCCGAAACGCCCCGCATTTTGGGTGATTGCAATATCAGCGGCGTCTTGCGTTGTGCTTGCCGTTTGTCTGATTACAAATCCTTATTCAAACAATGATGACGAAAATATACTTAATTCCGAAAGCGAGTCTGAAAATGACAATATAGATTATATAGCTTTGAATAAAGATACCGCAGATGAGTTTATCGCGCAGACACTCGGCTCTTTAACGGTAAATTCTGACGGAACAGTTTGCTTTTCACTGCCCGATATCATACCCGTTGACGAAACTGGAAAGACAAAACTCACTATTTCGCTGAATGCGGAATTTGCGACAGATGACAGTACATATTATGTACAGAAATTAATAGAACCATATAGTGAAACTGAATGGGATGGCGGATATGTTTACAGCGGAAAGCTCGACACAGAAAAAGGACGGCTCGTAAGTATAATGATGCGTACTGCCTTTATGACTGAAACAGGGGAAAATTTATATTCTGAATATGCCGCAGATTACGTTGAACTTACAGAACCATTTGAATATGATACCCCAGCCGGATTTGAACAGACTGAAGTATCGATTATTAAAGAGAGCGAAAAAACATATCTTACATATAATTTTAAAGACGGAAAATCGGTAAATATATCATTTGAATTACCGTCTGAATTTGATTTGAGCAAATCACAGAATGATTTTACAGACATACCCTCGGTAAGTATAAAATATGGCGGAGAAAACATCGGAACTATTTGCCTGTATACATTCGGCACTTCCGATATCGAGGTGCTCAGGTCTTTAAATCCCTCTGAAAACAGTCTGCCTATGCCGGTATTCTCTTATATCGCCTTGTCAAATCATGCAGGATATGAAAACTATACGGTACTAAATTCATCTGATACGGGAGCAATTGCAGAAGCGGATTACGTATGGCAGGAACTTGATTCCGCTGAAATGTCTGCGGCGGCAATTCCGTTTCAGCGAACAAAATGTATATTATCCTATGACTGGGAAGTTATGCAGTATTTCATGGAGATTCTATTTGTGCCCGATATATCAGATACATTGAATGAAAATCAGATTTCAGATATTGCCGAAAGTATTGTGATTTCAACAGCAAATTAATAGTATTCATTAAAATAACGTGAGTCAAATCACTGTGCGATATTAAAGTTCATATTATAACAACTTTAATACCGCAGACAGCATTCTGACTCACGTTAAAAAATTATTTTAAAGAAGAAACAAATTTATTCATTTCATCAGAAAGTTTTTCCATATCGGAAATTAGCTTGAACTGTGTGCGTGTACGGTCGAGATTATGTTTTTCACGGTGAATTCGGAAATATGTGTCGCCGCTCAGATAGTCCGTTAAAAATCTTATTCCGCATTCATATGTCATAAGACGTATTGAGAACGGGAGCAGTTCTTTTTCCTCTTTAGTGATTGAGGGGAGCGTTTCAAGAAATCCGCGTGTGAAATATTCATAATTGTTCATTTTAAACCAGATGTTGTCAAGATTAGGGTCATCTTCCGCGCCGCTTGAACCGCCAAAACGCAGTGCGTCACCGTAATCGTATAGCAGTGAGCCGGGCATTACGGTATCAAGGTCAATAACGCATACACCCTCGTCAGTCTTATCGTCGAACAGGACATTGTTCAGTTTTGTGTCATTGTGGGTAACACGTGTGGGAATTTCGCCTTTTTCGAGTGCGTCAATCACCACTCCCATCTGGTCTTCACGTGAAAGCGCAAAATCAACCTCATTTGCAACTTCACGCAGTCTGCCGACACTGTCCGCTTTTATCGCGGCTTTGAGATTTTCTATTCTGATTTTGGTATTGTGGAAATTCACGATAGTTTCATGCAGGCTCTGCGCAGGGAAATCGGCAAGCATATTCTGAAATTTACCGAATGATTTTGCCGCATAATATAGCTGTTTTGGATATTCCACAATATCATACGAAACGGTATTTGCGATAAATTTATACATGCGGTAATATCCGCCTTCAAACTGAAGGAAATTATTCCCCTCGTCTGTTTTTATAAGGGTAAGTGTTTCTCTGTCGGGATTGCCGCCGTTTGCTATGATTTTTTTGCCGAGGTGTTCGGTGACTGCTGAAATGTTCTCCATAACCTCAGCCGGATTTTTGAATACGTTATTATTTATTTTCTGTAAAATATAATCGGCGCCGCCGTCGGTTTTTACAAGATACGTTTCATTTATATGACCGTTGCCGTAAGGTACCGCCGATACCGCCTTTTCAATTTTAAATCTGTTCGCTATATCAACAAGTCCCATAATATCACTTCTTTAATCTGTATTTTTGTAAATTTGAAAAAAACTATAAGATTTATTCAAGAGTATAAACGCCGGTGCAGTGGTCTTGTCTGTTGAACCACTTGCCGTTTGTGAAATCGGGAATTTCAACCGGCATACTTCCCATGCTGATTGATTTTTCTGAAAGTGTGGATATGCACATCCAAGCCGCCGCGTCATATACATCTATCGGAGGCAAGGTCTTATCCTTTACGCTCTGGATAAACGCATCGTAAACCAAACCGTCCAAGCCGCCGTGACCGCCTTTTATGCCGCCCTCAAGATATTTTTTCCAAAGCGGGTGCTCATACTTTTCGTAATATTTATCAGCATTGTTCCAAAGCGGAGTTCCGTCAAATTCGTAGTTGCTGTGTTCTTCCTCAATAAAGAAGGAATTGTTTTCTTCCTGATACATTGCCTTTGTACCTCTTACACAGAAGCCGCGGCAGTATACTCTCGGGAGCGTGGTGTCAAGCGTGAGCACAATTGTCTCGCCGTTTGCACATTTGATTGTGGTGGTGACAACATCACCCTGTCTGAATTCCGTAGTCGCCAGTTTGCGGTTTACGGATTCATGAGTTCTCGCATATTCATTGAGCCCTTTCGCACAGGAAGCCGTTGAAGTAAGGTACATCATGCGGTTGCCTCTATTGATTCCGAGAACCTTTGCGATAGGTCCGAGTTCATGTGTCGGATAGTTTTCGCAGTTGCGGTTTATGTAGTTGCGCAGGCGGTAATGTCTGTTTTCCTCGCCGTACAGAATTTCAGTACGCAAATCATGGTGATAACCTCCGGCACAGTGAACAACGTCACCAAATACGCCCTGACGAACCATGTTAAGCACCATCATCTCAATTCTGCCGTAGCAGCAGTTTTCAAGGAACATACACGGAACGCCGGTTCTTTCGTAAGTGCGTACTAATTTCCAACAGTCATCAATACTGTATGCACCGCCGACTTCCATAGCCGCGGGTTTGCCGTTTTCCATAGCCGCCGCCGCAATTTCGATGTGCGGTTCCCATGCGGTAGTGATAATCACAGCCTCAACTTCAGGGGCTGTAACAACTTCGTGCCAGTCAGTAGTTTTTTTAGGAGTGATTCCGGTAGTGTCGGCAACTCTTTTCGCCGCGTTTTCCACTCTGTCCTCATATGTATCGCACACATACGCACATTCAAAATCCTCAAGTTTTACGAGCAAATCGCACAGTACGCCAGTTCCGCGTCCACCGAGTCCGATTACTCCGCATTTTACCTTTGCCATAATTTTTACCTCCGTAAATATATATATAATCTGTGTTTATAAATTCAAGTTGACAACAATGTATCTCCAATGATATAATATCATGTACAAAATCAAATGTATATATTATTTTCAGCACATTTTATATAAAATCAGCTACCTATTTTAAAGGAATTTAAAAAATTATGTCTTATCAGCCGTGTATACTGAGCCGCGCAGTCAATGTCACTCAAATTTTTACCATATTTGATACCGTACATAAATCAGGTTTTAATTTTGCAGGAGAATATCACGATTTTTGGGAAATTCAATGCGTTATAGACGGTAATGCCGGAATAGCCGCCGGACAGCAGATTTATAAACTTGAGCGGGCGCATCTCGTACTTCACCGCCCGATGGAATTTCATAGTGTTTGGAACGAGGGAGAAACGGGACTTCATCTCGGAGTGATTTCCTTTTCAGCGAATATAACCGCGCCTATAAATTCGAGCGTATTTACGCTGACAGATGAATTGCTTGACACATTTGTTTCAATTATCACAGACGCACACACATTATTTGAATTTTATCCCGAAAATTCTATATACGTAAAAAAAGTAAAAAACGGCGATATTCTTGCGGTACAGCATTTTCTCAGCCGGTTTGAGCTATTTTTATCTTCAGTACTTGCGCTTGAAAATTCAGCCGCGGTAAAGTCCGATTCAATTTCAGCAAAAAATTATATTTTAATCTGCGATACGATAGCCTCACATCTCGGCAGCCGACTGAGCGTTCCTGAAATAGCGGATATGTGTCGAATGAGCGTAAGCAATGTAAAAAAAATTTTTCGCAAATATGCAGGCTGCGGGCTTATTGAGTATTATAATTCCATGAAAATGATTTACGCAAAACAGCTTCTTGACAGCGGACGTTCAGTCGGGGAAACGGCGGATTTGCTCGGATATGAAAATCAGAATTATTTCAGCTCGGCATTTAAAAAAATTACCGGTCTTTCACCGTCACAGTATAAATCCGGCTCTCGCTGATTTTTATTCACTTATTTTTTTAATTTAACGGAGATTTGATATGGATATACAAATTGATATTTCTGATACTGTGCTTGAAACGGAACGCCTTCTACTGCGTCCGTGGCAGGCATATGATTTACATGACTTTTATGAGTACGCCTCGGTTGATGGGGTTGGTGAAATGGCAGGCTGGGCTCATCATCAATCGATTTTTGAAACAAAAAAAATTCTTGATTCATTTATTTCACAAAAAAATGTGTTCGCCATCGTATTTAAAGAAAACAATAAAGTTATAGGTTCACTCGGTTTTCACCCTTCTTGGGCAAACGGAGAGCCTGAATACTTAAATTTGCGTCAAAAAGAAATCGGCTATGTGCTTTCAAAGGAATACTGGAGCAGAGGTCTTATGACAGAGGCAGTAAAAAAAGTTATCGAGTATTGCTTTCAATCCCTTGAGCTTGACGCGGTAACAGTCGGACATTTTAAAAATAACGATATGTCACGTAGAGTAATCGAAAAATGCGGATTTATATTTGTAAATGAAAGTAAATATTACGCAAAGCAACTTGACAAATATTTTGATGATATGCGGTATATTTTGATAAATCACCGTTAATTCAGTAATATATCAGATTTTGAAAGATTTTCTTCTGACCGTGATAATCAATTTTCATTCATAAAAAATATATTTACAAAATAAACTCAATATTGTATAATATGATTGTTAAAATAATAATTATATAATAAAGGCTGTGAACGGGAAGATGCCGGAAAACATGCGTATCAAGAGATTGCCGCCGTTTGTGGTGTAAGCGGCATATACGTCATTTCGGAAGTGCACCCGTGAGCCGATACCGTGAACCTGCGCGCGTTTTGCCGCCGCTCAGCGGTATCCGTTTGATTTTTCGTTACAAAATCGATTCCGAGATATAAACATAGAGTGGAACCGCGGAGTTTTACCACCGCCCCTATTGCGTACAATGCGTATCAGGGCGGATTTTTTATACATTTATTTTTGGATTTTACACACGCAGAATGGGAGAGTGATTTTAAAAAATGAAATCCGACAACAAACAAATCAACATCAATATCCAAATACCAAGCCGCTCACTTGTCAGAAAAATCCGTTGCGTTACAAACGAGATAAAGGGTGATATCAACGCTATTCGTGAGCGTGACCCCGCCGCTAAAAGTTTGGCGGAAGTAGTTCTGTCCTATTCCGGACTTCATGCGCTTTTGGCATACCGTATATCGCATGAATTTTATAAGCGTGACGCATTTCTTTGCGCGCGTCTGATCAGCCAGTTCGCGCGTTTTATGACCGGCATTGAGATTCACCCCGGCGCAAAAATCGGTCGCGGACTGTTCATTGACCACGGAAGCGGTGTTGTTATCGGCGAAACTACGGAAATCGGGGATAACTGCACCTTATATCAAGGCGTTACTCTCGGCGGCACAGGAAAGGATACAGGAAAGCGTCACCCCACTCTCGGTAACAATGTAATGGTTGGTGCGGGGGCAAAAGTTCTCGGTGCGTTTAAAATCGGCGACAATTCAAAAATCGCGTCAAACGCAGTAGTTCTGACGGAAGTACCGCCGGATTGTACCGCTGTCGGTATTCCGGCACGTGTAGTTAAACGTAAAAATCAGCGAGTTATGGATATGGACCAAACGCATACCCCTGACCCAATTTCAATTGAACTTTGCAAATTACGCCATCAGATATCAATTCTGGAATGTGAGCTTAACAAGCTCAAAAATCCGGACTGTGAATGTGACTGCTCACAAATTCCACCTCCGGACTGCACAAATCTTAAAAAGGAATGAGATTAAGGTATTGAAAATATCTGAAACAAATAAAAAATAGGGGGTTTTTTAATGAGATGTAAAATTTGCGGCAGTGAAAACAGCGAAAACGCAAAATTTTGTACTGTCTGCGGCAGTCCTATGCCAAAGCCTTCAAAGGCAAAAAAAATCATGGCCGCTTTAGGTAAAATGATTTGCTATGTCCTGCTGTTTGTCGGTGTACAGTCACTTGTAATGGGAATTTACATGTTTCAAATCGGCATGTCTATCGGTATGGAATATGTAAAGGACGGCTCGTTCGGATATTATATGAACTATGACGAGATGATGAACCGTGTATACCAGATGATGGGTGACGGAATACATTACGTAATGATTTTATCCGCAGTAATCACGATTCTGATTCTTGCATTATTTTACAGTATTTCACACAGATATTTAAATAATGAAATTGAACTGCGTCCGATTCCGTGGACGGCATATCCCCAAATCGCAATAGGAGCAGTCGCTTTCCAGTTCTTTGTAGGCATTACGATGGGACTGCTTCCTATTCCGGAGGAAACTATTAAGAGCTTTGAGGAAATGAGCGTAATGCTTTTAGGCGGCTCATTAATAATACAGCTTATTGATGTGGCAATTTTTACCCCGATAACGGAAGAAATTATTTTCAGAGGCATGATTTTTACACGTCTGAGAAAGGCTATGCCGGTATGGGTGTCAGTAGCCGTATCATCAGTTGTATTCGGCGCACTTCACGGACATATTATTTCATTTGTATACGCTTCAATTCTCGGAGTGGTAATGTCACTGCTCATGGTCAAATTCAAAAGCATTGTCGCGCCGATGATTTTCCATATATGCTTTAATGGCGCATCGTTTATAAGTCTTGGCGAAAATGATATCGTTTATATCGTAGTATATATTGCATCAATCCTAATTCTTGCGGCAGTTACCGCAATGATTATTTACAATGACCCTATATCATAAATTCAACAATTTGAAAGGATATTAAAAATAAATGAAACTGTACAATACACTCACACGCTCAAAAGATGAATTCGCTCCCGCTTACGGTGACAGCGTTAAAATGTACGTATGCGGTCCGACTGTATACAATTATTTTCATATCGGAAACGCGCGTTGTTTTGTAGTATTTGATATGCTCCGCCGCTACATGGAATACCGCGGAATGAAAGTCGATTTCGTGCAGAATTTTACCGATGTTGACGATAAAATGATAAAGCGCGCAAATGAAGAAGGTACATCTGTAAAAGAAGTCGCTGACCGGTATATTGGCGAATATTTCACTGACGCAAAAGGACTTGGAATAAAGCCTGCAACAGTTCACCCGCGCGCTACTGAAAATATCGATGAAATAATCAGCATTATCGAAAAGCTGATTGAAAACGGAAGCGCATATGCGGCAGGCGGCTCAGACGGCAATCAAGACGTATATTTTGCGACAAAAACATTCCATGATTACGGCAAACTCTCACATATGCCGATTGAGGATCTTGAAAACGGTGCGAGAATAGATGTCACCGAAGTAAAGCGTGACCCGCTCGATTTTGCTTTGTGGAAAGCGTATAAAGAGGGCGAACCATCATGGGATTCTCCTTGGGGCAAGGGCAGACCGGGCTGGCATATTGAATGTTCCGCAATGGCACGCAAATATCTCGGTAAATCAATCGATATTCACTGCGGCGGTCAGGATTTGACATTCCCGCACCATGAAAATGAAATCGCTCAGTCTGAATGTGCTAACTGCGCTCCGTTCTCACGTTTCTGGGTGCACAACGGATATATTAATGTAAACAATGAGAAAATGTCAAAGTCAAAGAACAATTTCTTTACCGTAAGAGATATTGCCGCTCAGTACGGATATTTGCCTATCAGATTTTTCCTGCTCTCGGCTCATTATCGCAGTCCTGTCAATTTCTCAGAAGAAATAATAGGGCAAGCTCAGAGCGGAATTGAGCGTATTAACAATTCTTTACGTGACGCGGAATTCTATTTAGGCAAAGCCGCAGACGAATCTATCAGAGCAGATGAAAATACCGCTGTATTTGATGAGTGCAAAAACAAGTTTATCTCCGAAATGGACGACGATTTCAATACCGCTGACGGTATCGCCGCTATATTTGAGCTGGTAAGAGAGGTAAACCGTGGTGTAAGTGCGAACGCGTCAAAATCATTTGTAAAATACGGATATGATATGCTGCGTGAGCTTACAGAACTTATGGGATTTATTGAAGAAGTCGATGCCGGAATAGATACTGCTGAAATCGAGGCTTTGATTGAGGAACGCACTGCCGCTAAAAAAGCGAAAAATTATGCAAGAGCTGACGAAATCAGAAAAAATCTTGCGGATATGGGCGTAATACTTGAAGATACTCCTAAAGGTACTAAATATAAAATAAACAAATAATTTTAATCCCCATTTTTTAAAAGTTTTTGCGGAGAGGTTTGGAGAGGTGCTTTTTTCAAAAAGCATCTCTCCAAGAAAATAAAATAAAAAACAGGAGGACAGGAAAATGAAGGTTAATGAAAAATTTTCATTTAAAGGATTTGACACAGACCCGAGAAAAAGACTCACTCTCGCTCCCACGGCAGTAGTTATGACACAAGGTGACGTAACCGGCGCACAGAATATCACCGCTCCGAAACCTTCTCAGGTAGCCATTTATTCGTACCATGACCAAGTCACCATGACAAACGGCACAGATGGCGAACGTGCCGCAATTTTAGTTGATTTCGGACGTGAGATTCATGGCTGCGCAAGAATTCATCTTTGGGGCGTCAGAGCCGCGTCTGGAGCGTATACAAAATTGCTCGTCAGATTTGGCGAAAGCGTATCCGAGGCACTCGCACCCGTCGAAACCACAAGCGCGACAAATGACCACGCTAACCGCGATTTTATAATGAATGCCGGTTCATGGAGCGCAAATGAAACAAATGAAAGCGGTTTTCGATATGTTTACCTCGAACTTCTTGATTACAATTCATCAGTTCAGCTAAGAGCCATAGAGGGTATCTTTATTTATCGCGATATCGATTACAGGGGCGAATTTGAATGTGATGATGAAAAAATCAACCGCATATATGATACCTCCGCATATACCGTTCACCTTAATATGCAAAAATATCTCTGGGACGGAATAAAACGTGACCGCCTTGTCTGGATAGGTGATATGAACACCGAGGTACGCACGATTTTAGCCGTATTCGGTGAAAACGAAGTTGTTCCCCGCTCTCTTGATTTAGTTCGTGATGTAACTCCTCCCGATGAATGGATGAACGGAATCTCATCTTATTCAATTTGGTGGATTATCTGCCATTATGACTGGTACATGGGCACGGGTAATTTCGATTACCTCACAACTCAGCGTCAATATCTGCTCGCACTGACTGAACGTCTTATCTCGTTCGTAGATGAAAACGGAAGTGAAATTTTACCGGGCGGAAGATTTATCGACTGGCCGAATAATGACAATCCTACCGCAATTCATGCCGGACTTCAAGGACTTCTTAAAATCGGACTTTTACGCGCTTCACATTTGCTGTC
>CALWTV010000239.1 GCA_944384555.1 uncultured Clostridia bacterium
ACGCACGCTTAAAATGGGCCACAGTGATATTATAGCCGTTGTAAATGTTGTAGGCTCGAACTATGGCGCTACAATTTATCCGATAATCACTGAGTCAATCAGCTATAGGGCAGGTAATGATAACATCAAACGTGATGTAATTTTTATTCATACTCTCGGCGGTATCAAAGAGTATGAAAATTTGCAGCGAATCCTTGCTTTGAATCCGGACGCTATTATTTATCTTGTGCCTTCTCACAGCCAATATGGTTTATCTCAGAATGTGGAGCGTCAAAAACTGCTTTCTGCTTATGCAAATGACCATCCGCTTATGTTTCTTATGGAGCAATACAAAAATGTAAGTAATGCCTGCACATATGCGGTAGACGAGATTGCGGGAGGATACTGTGGTGTCAAGTTCCTGCATGATATGGGTTGCGAAAAGATACTGTGTTTTCGTTCCAACATTGCATTGCGCGCAGAAGGTTGCCTGAAATATGCCTGCGAATACAATTTAATGGATAAAATTACAGTTACCAATCAAGAATACAATTATGATTTTGAAAGCGGCTATAAAGATTTTATGAATCTTTATGAAGAAAAGGGCGCGCTTAATATGCCGGACGCAATTTTTGCCACCTGTGACGTATATGCTATGGGAATATGCAGTGCAATGAAAAAATTAGATATAGATACAAAGGACATCGCTGTCATGGGTTATGATGGCCTTGAAATTTCGCAGATTTGCGGATATAGTTTTTATACCGTTGTACAGCCTGTAAGAGAAATTGCCGACCAGGCTTTTACTACTGTTTATCAGTGGATTGACAGCAAAGAAAAGCCGTCATCAAAATTATTTATTCCACATATCATTAAAATTAACTAAATTTATATAATTTGAGTTATTGTGATAAATCTCAAAAATACCGCTTTGAGTAATTACAATAACTCAAAAAATACTTGACAATGACTTTTTTTTTGTTGTATACTACACAAAGTACAACGTTGTATTGATTATATAAAATTAACAAAAAATCTTAGCTTTCCAATAGCTACATACAACGTTAAATTGACTGACCTATTCTGAAAATTAAAAAGAAAGGTGGATTATGATGACAAATCAAGTAACAAACATCTCAAAAAATGAAACCATGAATAGCAATACAGTTTTAGTAATTAAATGTGGGGATTATGATGTTTATGAACGCACACTTGTAACGGTATTTCAAGGGCTTGTCAATCGAAGCGGACCTAATGTTTTTATTCTTTCCGAAAAAACTTCGTGGATAAACACCGTAGACCGCCAAAATGATGGTGCACAATCATATCCTGAAGGATTCTGCGGCAGATACGATGTTACCGGAACTGAAGGCGCTATGCTCGATGATTTTGCCGAAAAATATAATTTAGAATTGAAATATGTAACTCTAAATGAAGCATTGATGTTTTGCTGTGAGAATATCCGAGGACTTATAGAATATGATGCTGTTGTAAAAGATGAGAACGGAGAACTTGTTGAAAATCCAGCGAGAACAAATGCAATTATCACGGCTTCGGGGATTTATGATTGTCTTCCTGTAACACCGGAACTTTTAAAAAAATATCCTGCTCTTGAAAATTTTGAAGTTGTTATGGATATGAGAGGAAAATTTTTAAGCAGATTGCAGGCAACTCAGTGGGCGGTCGATAATCTTCTCGAAAAATGCAGTACCAAATTTGTTTCATCTTATTTTTATGAAGGTGAAAATGGCACATTACAGAATGACTATGCAGTAATGAATTCTGCGTTCTGTTATGAACTTGCGGCAATTGCGCCGGAAATTATGGAGCATGTTTTAGCCGACCCCGCTATAAGCAAAGATTCTTTCGATTTAAAAGAAGCTGAACTCCTCGATAAAATTCTCAATCATGTAGAAGATTTCGGATTTGTGTGGGGTTGGGGAAAAGGCGGAGAAAACGGACAGGCATCAGTAACACCACTTCACGGTTTGGAGCTTGTCTGTGCCAATATGCCAAATGGTTCTTTTTATGTACAAATCAAGCCTGAACGCACAGATTTCAGACAGCCAAATCGAATTGATAAAGATAAAGTAAAAGTCGACAATAAATTCTATATCGCTTTTATGACTAATGAAGGTGACAGTTATAAAGCGATGGCTTCACTGCAAAATTATGCAAGTTGGAAGCAGAATGCAAGGGGAAAATTTCCGATAAACTGGGGAATAGACCCTCTTGTATTAGACCTGTTTCCTTCAATAGCTGATTATTATTTTTCATCTGCAACTAAGAATGATTACTTCTTCTTTGCGGCTGCCGGATATGGTTATATTCATCCCGATTATCTGCCGGTTCATTTGCAGAATGGTTATGCTGATTTGATTAAAGCAGGCGGGATTAAATACGGGGTAGATAATGTTGATATTTGGTGGTTCTCAATGCATGATGAGAACGGTAATGAAGTACAATGGGATTGGTTGGCTAAAACCGGTATGAGAGGACTTACACTGTGGAATGCTTCGAATCGCACTGATTTTCATAACGATATTCCCGTTATTAATTCTTCTCTGTACTATGCAGATTATAAAATTCAAGCAGAGACAAATGTTAAAAAAGCTGAAATAATCGCTCATTCGCTCATAAACGCACGAAAAAATATAGGCAATCATACATACTGTACTGTATATTATGGAGGTTCTCCCGAACTTTTCAGTAATATTATAAAAAATTTACCTGAAGAAGAGTTTGAAGTTGTTTCTTTGCAGGAACTTTTCGCTGTCGCAGAAAAATCACGGGAATCTATTGTATCTTTAACAGCCGAATATGACCTTTCCGGTTCAGTTGGTGCTTGGGATCCTACAACGGCTTAAACTTTAGAAAATTATTGCTATATATGAACAAAAAACTTACTATTAATTGAATAAAAAGGAGAAAAAAATGTTCCAGCCTAATTATGAATATCTACAATCCGCTGCTAGAAATATTGAAGCTGCGCGTATCCCGCTTTATGAACATTCAGTTGGATATGATGTAGCCGAAAAAATTATGAATAAGGAATTTGCCCCTCTTATTTGGGGTAACTTTGAAGAGAAAAAAGAATTTTTTCGCAATTACTGCGGTTGCTTTTTGAAACTCGGTTACGATACAGTTTCATTTGAATTGGGTATAGGAGGTATTCTCCCTGGCGGAGGCGCATTGGGCGGTCACAAAAAAGGCGTTATACAGACAAGGGAAGACTTTGAAAAATATCCTTTCGATGAACTACCGGAACTTTACGAAAAGGCTTATTATGAGATTTTTAGAGCATTGCATGAGGTAATGCCGGAAGGTATGAAGGCTGTAGGGGGCGTTGGTAATGGCGTTTTTGAATGTGTACAGGATTTGACCGGTTATATGGATCTGTGTATCATGTCTGAGGACGATCCCGAACTTTATGCTGATTTATATAAGAAAATTGGAGACGTCAGTCTAAAAATCTGGAGAAATTTCTTGAAAGAATTTTCTGACGATTTCTGTGTTCTGAGATTTGGAGATGATTTAGGCTTCAAGAGTAATACATTGATATCGGCTGATGATATTATTTGTCATATTATTCCGCAATATAAAAAAGTCATTGATGAAGTACACCGCTATGGAAAACCGTTCCTGCTTCATTCATGCGGATGTATTTTCAATGTTATGGATGAACTAATTGCCGCAGGTATTGATGCAAAACACTCAAATGAGGATCAAATTGCACCTTTCCCAGTTTGGGTTGAAAAATATGGAGATAAAATTGGCAACTTTGGCGGTATTGATACAGACGCGGTTTGTCGTTTGTCTAAAGCTGAAATGAAAGAATATATCACTGATGTTGTAAAAAAATCTCGCGGACATGGAGGCTTTGCTTTCGGCTCTGGAAATTCAATTCCCGGATATGTTCCTATAGATAATTATCTTGCTATGAACGAGATAATACGAGAAATTCGCGGAGAATAAATTAATATTTGTATTAATATTATAATCTTTTTTAATTACATTGAGCATAACTTGATTTCATAAAAAGTATAGAAAAAATACCAGGAAAGGAGCAATCTCTAACGGTGTTTACGCCGTGAGAAAGCTATGGTTATAAATATGCAAATAAATCATACAGGCTCTGAATTCGGTAATTACGATATATCTGTTGAAAGCAAAGAAATAGCGGAAAAGAATAGCAAACAGGTACTTCTGTTAAATGGAAAATATGAAGTTTCACTTGAAAATGATATAAATAAATATACAGCAAATTTGCCGGGCTCACTTGACATTTCAGAAATCGGTGAATTGAACCTCGACAAAACAATAGATTCACTTGTAAGGCGCCGAAAATATATAGGAAAAGCATATTACAGAAAAATAATACAAATACCTGAGAGTTTCAGAGATAAGTACATTGAGCTTGAACTTGAGAGAGTAATTTGGCTAAGCGCGGTTTATGTTGACGGCAGGCTTGTTGGAAGCTATGACAGCCTGTGTACTGCGCATAGATATAATTTGTCTGAATATCTTACTCCGGGTGAGCATGAGCTTACAATTATGATTGATAACAGCGCAAGGTCTGGAGCGAGCTGCCATGGATACGGTGATTCTATTCAAATAGAGTGGAACGGTGTAGACGGAAGAATAGCACTTACTGCATATGAAAAAGTGTTTGTAAAACAATTGAAAGTATACCCGGATATCTCAAAAAGAAGGATTCAAGCAGAAGCGGTTATAATCAATTATTCCCATAGCGCCTGCGTGACTACTGCGGAATTAACGATTACGCCAAAAGATAGTTCTGAAATTATTGGAAAGCAGATTGCATATCTTGAAACTGCGGCTGAAAAGAATATACTTAAAACTATTGTTTATTTTTCTGATAATATTATTGAATGGAATGAATTTAATCCGTATCTTTACGAGTTTCACTGCAATATAGAAACGGAAATTGATAACACTATTATTTTTGATAAAAAAACTATTGTGTTTGGAATGCGTGAATTTTCTCATGATTCAGAGAATTTTTATCTTAATGGAAATAAGGTATGGCTGCGCGGCACACATGACGGAGGTGGCTTTCCACTTACTGGTATGACAAGCTGCGATAAAGAAGAATGGCGCAGAATATATCGTATATGTAAAAGCTATGGCTTAAATCATGTGCGGTGGCACTCTTTTTGTCCGCCTGAAGCAGCATTTGCCGCCGCAGATGAGGAAGGAATTATTTTGCAGGCAGAATTGCCTTTCTGGGGAAATGTAGCTAATGGTTGGGCAGGAACATCATTTTTATATAATGAGCTTGAAAGGATTTTAGATTCATACGGAAATCACCCAAGTTTTTGTCTTTTTAGCATGGGTAATGAACACAGCGGAGATTGGGATGTACTTGCGAATATGGTTGATACAGCAAAAAGATATGATAATCGCCATTTATATACCGCTGCAAGTAATCAATATATACGTCCTGATAACGGAAGTGTTCCGGGAAATCCGGGAGATGAATTTGCCTGCAATATGTGGGGCATGTGGGGCCTTGAGCCAAAAGACGGATCTTTCAAACGCAGAATCAGATATTTTGAAAGATTTTCAGACTGTTCTGAAATGGCAGAAGCAGATAAGGATTACGATTTTGAATTGGACGGTATGGATATAACGGTTATAGCGCATGAATTAGGGCAGTGGTGGATATATCCAGATTATGATGTAATGGATAAATTTACAGGAATATTAGAACCTAGAAATTATAGTGTGCTTAAAGAAAAAGCAGAGGAAAAAGGAATTCTTAAACAATATAAGGAATATTCCAAATGTTCGGGGAAGCTCGCGACAATATTATATAAAGAAGATATAGAAAAGCAGCTCAGAACAAAAAGAATGGCAGGTTTTCAGCTTTTAGACCTTCATGATTATTGGGGGCAGGGAACCGCTTTGGTAGGAATACTTGATGCTTTTTGGGAAACTAAAGGATTGATAACTCCGGAAGCATTTAGGCGTTTTTGCAATCATACCGTAGTTTTATCAAGAATAAAGAAATTTACATATTTTTCTGATGAAACATTAGAAATTCCGTTTGAAGTTTACAGATACGAGAAAAGTGATTTGTGTAATGTTTCGCCTGAAGTTACAGTAAGTAATTCTAACGGAGATATAGTGTATAACGAAAAGTTTAGCAACGTTGATATTAAAAACAGAGAAAATACAGTTATCGGAAAATTAAAATTGTCTTTGAGTAAAATTAATGAGCCGCATGAGCTTAAAATTACTTTGAAATTAAATCCTTATGAATTTGAAAATGATTGGAATGTATGGGTGTATCCTAAAATTTCTGAGATTCACGAAGAAAAAGTGTTTATAACTGAGGAAATTAATAATACAACAAATGAAATGTTGAAAAAAGGTAAAAATGTTCTTTTGTTGAATTATAAAAATCCAAATTCAACTGCAGTAGGTTTTTCGAATGCAGGTTGGACACCGTTTATAGCAGGAAGAGATACAAATGGGCTGGTTATAAATAATAAACACCCGATTTTCTCTGATTTTCCAACGGAAGAGTATTCAAATTGGCAATGGCAGAGTTTGCTGAACAATGCAAGAGGAATTATAGTTGACAGTAACATAAATCCTATTGTAGAAGCGATTGACGGACCATTTGAGGCATTCAGAATAGGAATTTTGACTGAAATAAAGGTTGAAAACGCAACTGTTATTATATGCAGTCTTAATTTGAACTCTGAAACCCCTGAAGCCATACAGCTTAAGCGTGCTATAATTAATTATCTGTCCGGAATAACGCAGCCCAAACAGGAACTCACTTACAAAGAATTTATAAAAATTATAGAGCCTGGCAGATATGAAGTAACAGAAAATCCGGATTTGTCAGGTGCTGTGATGATTATTAATGCAAGCGCTAAAAAAAGTGAGAACGGATTATTCGCTTGGAAAAAGGATTATGATGATATAGAAAAATGTCTTAGCGGGTATGATTATGCAATGTGTAATCCTATGAATGAGATAAGTAAAAGAGGTCAGTATTCACCTTTAGTTTCATGTGTGAAACCTGATATAAAGGGCTGGAATGGGTCAAATGCGGAAATTAGAATTTCGTTGCATGATAAGTTTAATGGAAAGATATATTTACATCTTGAAAATCATGACGGTAATCTAAGATATTTTGCTGTAAGTACAGAATATGACGAATTTTTAGTTGAAAAGACAAGAGAGTCAAAATGGTTATCGATATCAGTTAGTCCTTTAGACATTAAGGACGGAATTTTTAAAATCAGATTGAATAAACAAAGAGCCTGGTATATTGATGATACATTAATGATTACACAAATGATATTAAAGGAAGATTAATAACAGTAAAAATTTTTATATGTATCATATAATACAGTTTTATAAATTAAATACAAAAAATAAGGCGTCAATTTGACGCATTATAATTTTTATGGGGGAGATTGAAATGAATTTTTATGATAAGTACATGCAGTGGTGCGAGGATACATATTTTGATGAAAATACACGAAAAGAATTAATAGCACTTTCAGAAGAAATAAAAGACCGTTTTTATAAGGATTTAGAATTTGGAACAGGGGGCTTGCGCGGTGTAATAGGTATGGGTACGAACAGAATGAATATCTATACGGTAAGAAAAGCAAGTCAAGGTCTGGCTGATTTTGTAAACGGAGAAAACGGTGCGGAACAAGGTATTGTTATAGCATACGATTCAAGAAATATGTCGCCGGAATTTGCACTGGAGGTGGCATTATGTTTTTGTGCAAACGGAATAAAAACCTATTTGTTTGAAAGTTTAAGACCGACACCGGAACTTTCATTTTCAATAAGAGCTTTACACTGTAAAGCGGGTGTTGTAATAACTGCAAGCCATAATCCGGCTGAATATAACGGATATAAAGTATATTGGGAAGATGGCGCACAGATAACTCCGCCTAAGGATACAGAAATTATTAACTGCATAAACGCAGTAAAAGACTATAAAACTGTTAAAACGATGGATAAGGCTGACGCGGTTAACAGTGGAATGCTAATCTATATTGGCGAAAATATTGATAAACAATATCTCGATGCTTTAAAGACACTTATAATAAATAAAGATGTAATACAATCACAGGCAAATGAATTGAAAATTGTGTACACGCCCTTACATGGAACAGGCAACATTCCGGTAAGGAGAATTTTAAAGGAAATAGGATTTAATCATGTATATGTGGTAGAGGAACAGGAAAATCCGGACGGTAATTTTCCGACAGTGCCTTATCCGAATCCAGAAGACAAGAGAGCATTTGATTTAGCTTTGAAATTAGCAAAAGAAAAAGACGCGGATATTGTTCTTGCAACAGACCCAGATGCAGACAGGTTAGGTATATATGTGAAGAATAACAATAATGATTACATAGCTTTCACAGGTAATATGTCTGGTATATTAATTTGCGATTATATAATGTCGCAGCTTAAAGAACGAGATAAGCTGCCAAAAGACGGCGCAATTGTGACAACAATAGTATCAAGTGATATGTCAAAAGCGGTAGCTAAAAAATATAATGTAGATTTGATTGAAACTCTGACGGGATTTAAATATATAGGGGAACAAATAAAATTATTTGAAGAAAATAAAAATCATACATATTTATTCGGCTATGAAGAAAGCTATGGCTGCCTTGTTGGAACGTATGCAAGAGATAAAGATGCAATCGGTGCTGTAATGATGATTTGTGAAGCTGCGGCTTATTATAAAAGCAGAGGATTAAATCTTTGGGAACAAATGTTAAATCTTTATAATGAATATGGTTATTATAAAGAAGATTTGTTTACTATTACATTAAAAGGCGAAAATGGTGCTAAACAGATAAATAAAATTATGGATAAATTCAGAACTGAAAAAATAGAATGTATAGAAGGTTTTGAAATATCCGAAGTGCGTGATTATAAAAATTCTACTGTTAAAAATCTAAAAACAGGGAATATTTCAAGTATAGATTTACCGAAATCAAATGTCATATATCTTGATATGCAGGACAATTCTTGGTGCTGTATTAGACCGTCGGGTACTGAACCTAAAATTAAGTTTTATATCGGTGTAAAAGGTAATGATTTAGAAAATGCGGATAAAAAACTTATGCTTTTAAAAGATTGGTTGATATCAATAATTGGTTATTGTGAACAATAAGAATTTATTAAGTTAATTCATATGGTTTTTAAAATTTAGAGTTTGTGTGTAAAGTAAAAAGTATAAAGGTATCTGATATTAACTGAATGAATGTGATGTCGCAAATAGCTTGAAATCTATTATTCTAAAGTAGATAATTAATAAATGTTTGAAAATTAATTGAAGAAAAAAGCGGAATGTACTTGTAATAATACATCATCTTATGATAAAATATATAGGTATAATAATTATCAATGTAAAGGATGTAATATTTTATGAAAATTTCAATAATTAACGGACCAAATTTAAACCTTCTTGGAGAACGCGAACCTAATATATACGGAAAGGCCACTCTTGAAGATGTAAACAAGTTTTTGAGAGGAATAGTATCAGCAGGCAATTTCGACTGCGACCTTGATTTCTTCCAGTCCAATCATGAGGGAGGAATAATTGACCGCCTTCATGAATGCCGTGAGGACGGAACAGAAGCAATTATCATAAATGCCGGAGCATATTCACATTATTCATATGCGATTAGAGATGCTATTTCCGCTATTAGAATTCCATGCATAGAGGTTCATATAACAAATATAAATGCACGCGATGAATTCAGAAAAGAATCGGTTATAGCTCCTGTATGTGCAGGTCAGATAAATGGATTCGGTGTGGCAAGCTATAAGCTCGCACTTATTGCGGCAATAGATATATGCAACCTTAAAAATAAGGCGCAGGCTCAAGCACAGGCTCAGCAGTCTGACAATACCTCCAAAAGCTCAAAAATTTTGCGCCGTGATAAATAAAAAACAAAAATAAATAAAATTTTTTTGACGAGGGATAATAATTTATGAAGGAAAGACTTGCGAAGCTCCGCAATTTGATGGCGGAAAAGGGAATAGACGCAATTTATGTAACTTCTACCGAAAATCATCTTTATATGAGCGGATACAATAATCCCGACGGTCAGTTGCTTATAACTAAAAATAAGGCATATGTTTTCGCGGATTTCAGATATATAGAAGCAGCTAAAAAGGCATGTTCAGATAATTATAATGTAATTATGCCTTCCGGCAGAAGAAGCGAATACATGGGAAATTTGCTTAAAGAAAATGAAGTGAAAACAATAGCGTATGAAGACAGCGATATGACGGTAGCCGCTTTCAACGGATTTAAAAAGGATTTTGAAGATTACGAACTTGTCAGTGCCGGTGGTATAATTGAAAAACTGCGTGATATAAAAGATGAGAGCGAGATTGACAATATTGTTAAAGCGCAGAGAATAGCTGAAGAAGCATTCGATCATATTCTTAAGTTTATAAAATATGATATGACGGAAACAGAAATTGCCCTTGAACTTGAGGTCTTCATGCGTTCACGTGGAGCAGAAGGAGTTAGCTTTGATACAATATGCGTTTCCGGAACAGCGTCTGCGCTTCCTCACGGAGTTCCGAGAAATGTAAAACTTGAGCGCGGATTCTTAACAATGGAT
>CALWTV010000240.1 GCA_944384555.1 uncultured Clostridia bacterium
ACTTCACAGCGGTCATCTCCGCTTTGCAGAGTTACGGGGAGAATTTTTTCAATATGAGAATCTTTCCACTTGCCTTTTGCGTCCATGCCTTGGAAAGTCATATAACCGCCTATCATACAGAAACCGCCGCCTGCCGCTACATAATCTTTTGTAAGTGCCAAACGATTGACAATTCGCTTTCCTGTCTTGACCATCTCCGGCAACAGCAGAAATGTATTTGAACCTACATCACTGAACATTACAACATCATACTGACTCAAAGTTTCCAAATCCGAAGGGTAATCGCGTGCTACGAGATGACACGGTATATGTGTTACCTCATGTCCCAATTGTGCGAATACCGCTTTCATTATGCGCGCGGACTCATTGTAATTTGTCTCCTCGAACTTATCAACGCCTTTGTACTCGGTAGTAGTGTAAAAGCATGATTCACCTACAAAAAGAATCTTTAATGATTTTTTCATAATCTTTCCCAGACCGAAATATGGTTTATCCCTTTCATTAAATTTATTTTACATAAGCGTATATGAATAGATGTCAAACACGGTATTTATTACATTTTCAAAAGTTTCCGTCTGATATCCGGTAAAATCGGGGTTAGTGCCCCAACTGTTTTTGAAAATTACAATTCCTCCGCCGGGCTGTGAGGAATCTCTGCGGTAACCAACGGCACAAAGCGAATGGTCACGCCCTACCGCAACCGGAACACCGCTGTCAAGTACGGAAATGAAATCATCGAACTGCGCCTGACTAAGTCCTGCTTTTCCGTCAATATCCTTGATAAACCGCCCTTTCATTTTGAGCCCGTCTGCGATTAGCTGTCTGCCAGTATTAATCATATCAGCGTCAACAAACCGCTGTCCCGCCTCAAAATCATATGTCCATTCTCGGTTATACGGCCAAATGCTGTCCGTCACTATGCCGAATTCATCATATCCCGCCGCCACTTCGCTGAAATAATGACCATCGCTTCTGACATTTGCCGCAACATTTCCGAAATGATTTGCGTATTCTACCGAAAGATGGCTGTAATCTCTGCCGAGAAGTCCCGAATACAGATATTCAAGAACTGCCACCATTGCATGAACAGAGCAGGTTCCGCGTGCCCCCTGATTGCGTATTTCTATTCCTCTACGCCAAAATTCGCCCCTCAGGTCTATTCCGTCACGGATTTCAGGCATATCAGATGAAATTTTGCCGCCCATAAAATTCTGTACTGTTACACCGTCACAGTCATGGGGGTCGTCAATCGGGTACATATACGGACCGTTTACGCCCATTTGATCCGCCCAGTAATAATAAAATTTGCCGCAGATATAGTGAGCGCCGTGGTCGGGGTGATATACAATTGTTCCACGCTGAAAACGCTGCTGTGAACCGCCGTTGCGGTAAGTTATCTCTTTGGCTATCGGATATCCTACGGGAGATGAAGCGCCGCCGAGATTTTCCCACGCTTCTAAAATTGCGCCTTTCAGAGTTTGAGTCGGAACAAGCGGACTTATGCTTACTTTAAGTTCTCTTTCGCTCATAATTTCAACCTTGACCTTTCATAAAATATTTTGCAATTATCAAATTTCTGCTGTAATATATTATGTTTTACTATAAGGCATTATATTTTATATAACTTCCATGTAATCCCTATCTGGAAGTGTCGGAAATTCAGCCGCAGGCAATGTCTGATACCAATATGCGACTGATGAAAAATCATCATTTCTTGAAAGATATCTGCGACCGTTGCGTCTCCAGCCCAAATCCTGAATTGTAACTTTAAGATCCTGCTCAAATATAATCGGGTCTTTTATATGCCAACGGTACATCGCAAAGCGCTGCTGCATATCCTCACCGCCGCCCGGCTGATGCATAAGGTGAACCCCTAAATACTGCGTACTGTAACTTTTATCCCCCCAGCCCCATGCTCCACCGAAATAATCCTCTGTACCCGTTCCGCAAATAGTGGGGTATTCTGTATCTCCGTCTATGTAAAATTTGACTTCTCCCTCTCCCCACCATAAGTTAGGCCCGTTAATTCCAACATGAAGCATTGTGCCAACATAATGACCAATGCCTTTTACATTGTCGAGAATTGTGTACGGCTCCATATCCGGTACACGCTGAACTCGCCGCCACTGAGCATGAAAATATAAAATATCTTCGGGAACATCGCCTAATTCATAATTAATCTGATAATAAAGCTGAGCATTTACCACATTGCGGTTTTCCATTGTAATCCGACAGCGTTTCCGGAAAGGCATCGGCCAAAAACTATTGAATCCAAATGTGGGACATACTGCTATCATCGCGGAATCAATAGGCGCGAACTCCATCGGAATTTTATTTTCCGCGTCGTTCCAGCCTGCTCCGAAAAAGTCCGGAAGCGGTACTTCAACTGACGGTTTTTCTTGCTCTTCCCAGTAAATGCGGAGAATATAATCTCTGCCCAAACAACCCGTAAACCACATGGTTTTAATAGTTCCGGGTCCTTCGATATCGGCAAGAACCGCCGTTTCGCCAGGAGCTATACTTATACTCGGACGGAGTTTCCAACCTTTGCCGCGCCCGTCTTCACCGAATCCCTCCGCACATCTGCTGCACGGACCTTCTTCTGCCATAGCTCCCATTCCCTTACTGCCAGTCGGATTTTCCGCTGATATTGACCTGCTCTTTACTTTCTTTTTCAAAATCAGTTCATTTTCCGTAAACATGAGTTTTCCTCCTCTTTATAATAATATTTTTTATAAACAGCAGATTTTTAAACTATATCTTATTATTTATCTGTGTAATATTAATTTTTTTCATATATATCAATCCTGCCAAATCCGCTAAAAACCAACCTATCGGAATTGACCACCAAATTCCCGATACCCCGATTGCCGGTATAGGCGCAAGCAGATACGCAAGAAGCACTCTTGTTCCCAGTGAAATAACCGTCAGTATCAGCGACATCTCCGGCTTTTCGACTCCGCGGTAAAAACCGTATAGCAAAAACAATATTCCTATTCCGCAGTAAAAGCTGCCTTCTGTCCTCAGATATCCTACACCGATTTCTATAATCTCGCTTTCCGATGAATCCACAAATATCTGCATGAGATATGGTGCAAAAACAAATATAACCGCCGACACCGCAAGGCAAAATATAACTGAAAATCTTACCGCTTTCCGTATACCTTCTCGGACTCTGTCATATTTCCCACCCCCATGATTCTGTGATATGAACAAGGAAAACGCATTCCCGAATTCCTGCGCCGGCATATACGCAAACGAATCGATTTTCACTGCCGCCGCAAAAGCTGCCATAACTGATGCCCCAAAGCTGTTTACAAGTCCCTGTATCATTAAAATTCCAAAATTCATAACTGACTGCTGTATGCAAGCCGCAAATGAATGGCGTATAACCGCGGGCATAGTACGCATACATGACGCGATATTTTCCATATTCGGACGAAGTTCAGGTTCTTTGAACCATACATAAACTGCTATGCCCAGTCCTGATACTGCCTGTGCGATTACCGTTGCCTCAGCCGCTCCGCCAGCACCTAAATTGAATACAACTACAAATAAAATGTCAAGAACTATGTTAATAACAGCGGCAGCTCCGAGAAAATACAGCGGCGTGATGGAATTTCCGACTGCTCTAAGTAAAAATGCAAAATAATTATATAGAAAAGTAAAAAATATTCCGAAAAAAATAATAAATATGTATTCCCGCATTAATCCGTATATATCAGTTGGAACTTGCAGTACATGCAAAATCAAATCAATGCCCACAAACACAACAATATTTATAATAACTGTGACTAACGCGACAAATATAAATGATGACACCATGCTGTTCTTAAGCTGAACCTTGTCTTTTTTGCCGAAATTGACTGAAAATACAGTTCCGCTTCCCATACAAAGCCCGATAATTATAGATGTTAAAAACGTCATAAGTGAATACGCAGAACCTACCGCCGCCAATGCGTCAGAACCTAAGAATCTGCCGACAATTAAAGTATCCGCGATATTATAACATTGCTGAAGCAAATTGCCGAGTATCATCGGACAGGCAAACATCAGCATTGTTTTTGTTACATTTCCCTGAGTTAAATCTTTTTCCACACAAACTCCTGAATCTTTTAAATTATTAATTATACATATCAAATCAACAATATTATACTTACTTACACGGACAAAATCAATATTTTTGTTCAGCAAAATAAAAATATCACCGCAGATTTGAATGTCTACGGTGAGTATAACTTATAGCATATATTAACACCATTTTTTAAAAGCCGCTGCATAGCTGACTAAGGACACCGCTATACACGTTATATATGAAAAATAATTCTCTGATATATTCTGAGGCGAAATCATTTCAGCGTAATTCAACAGCGATATTCTGAATGTTTCCATAGAACCTAAAAAATACGGGATAAGTATGATAAACATCAAAATAATAATCGCCTTGAGCTGGTTTTGCGCAATAACCGAAAAAGCCACAGCTAAAATAAAACATAAAATATATCCAAGCAAACTTATTTATTTGATGAAAAATCAGATATTCTGCAACGCTGAGTTCCCACGTAATATTTTCAAAATGCGGCATACTTTGAACCGGCACATTCAAAAAATCTATATCATAATGATATAATAGAAAACCGATTGTAATCAAACTGAAAAGCACATACAGACAGATTGCTGACAAGAATGAATACGTAAGTTTTGTCTGAAAAATATCATATCTGCCTTTTTTTGAAGTCCGCATAATTTTAGAAAACCCGGACTCATATTCACATGAAAATATGTTGCTTCCAACAAATACTATCGTCATTATTGCCAATATATCAATTGATGTTCCGAAGTACCGCTCTAACCCCTCATCATAAATAAATTCCACATCTGGATAGCTTTCAGCCATTGACACCAAATAATCCCGACGTTCACACAGACGGTCACAGGCATTTTTACAATATTCAGCGTAATTATATCGATTTTGGTATACTCGATATTCATCATATGAAAGCTGTCCGTTACGATACTCCGAAACCGCTTTTTCATACTCGGAAAATGAAGTTTCAATATAATTTTTCTCTTTTTCGATATTCTGCAATTTTTCCTCAGTGATTTTTCCGCTTACTTCGCTTATATATTCCATATACTTAAGCTCTGTATGATTATTAAGCGGCATAAAGTA